>NZ_JASPHV020000002.1:0-166709 GCF_030229435.2 Corynebacterium sp. MSK122
AGATGTGTATAAGAGACAGGGGCTACTCGGTGACGATGAACTTGCCGTGCTGGCCCTTCTCCGCGTTAGTCATGATGTGATTGACAAAGGAATAAGTACCGGGCTCATTGAACGTCATCTCGACGAATCCTCCTTGTGCCGGGAGGAGGTCCAGGGCTTGCGAGCCGGTCGAGTCCTCATTTTTGATGAGGTAGGCGCCTTCCTTGTAGGCGGTATCGAATTGCTCGCCCACAACGTGGAAGCTCAGCGGCTGGTCGGGGCCTAAGTTGGTCAACCACAGGCGGACGGTATCGCCTACCTTGGCTTTGATGGGCTCTGCGTCATATTGGCCAGGGTAGTAATTGAAGGCCATGAGGTCGAAACGGCCGTCGGCAACGCGCTGGGCGTCGGCACCGGTGGATTCCTCGCCCAGGAAGACATCGGTAGCCATGAAGTTATACTCCGCGTCAACGGGCTTGAGGTTCGGCGGATCGATGATGACATTGCCGGCCATGCCGTTGGCGATGTGAAGGGACATGGGCATCGTGGAGCAGTGATACATCCAGATGCCGGAGCGGTTCGCGGTGAACTTGTAGGTCAATTCCTCGCCCGGCTGGATAGATTTCATGGTCTTATTTGGGTTGACCTCGCCGGCGTGGAAGTCAATGGAGTGGGCCATGGAGCCCTCGTTCTTGATGGTGATTTCGAACTTATCGCCCACCTTGCCACGCAGGGTGGGCCCCGGGGCTTGGCCGTTGAAGAGCCAACGCATCTGCTTGATGCCGGGGGCGACCTCCACGACTTCCTCGGTCATCGTCCAGGTCTCTTTGTGTGTCTTCGTCTCAGCGGCCGGCTGCAAGGTGGCGTCAAAGGCGGAAAAATCGTCGCGCTGTGCGCCGAGTTCGGAGGCAGTTGGCACGTCTACGTGCGGATTGCTAGCTGAGGACACCGCATGGTCATGTCCTGCAGCGGCGCCGTCTCCCACGTTGACCTGGAAGGTCATGCCCTGCATCTTGTGGCCGGCGATGGTGCAATAGCCTTCCTCGGAGGAGTCGATGACTCCGGCGTCGAGTTGGACGGTCTCGCCTGGGTCAACGCGGCCGGTTTCGGCGTCGCCAATCTTAAGGTCATGGACTTGGTCCCCGGAGTTGGTGAAGTTGACCACCAGGTGGGTGCCGGGCTCGATGTCGATGGACGAGGGGGTAAAGGCCATACCATCCACGCCCACGTCAATGGTCTTCGTTTCGCCAGAGGATACCGGTGCGGCAGACTCCGTGCCCTTGCCGGTGGAATTGACCACCGCGAGCGCGATGACCGCCGCCAGCGCGATGCCGATGAGCAGCCACGAGGCCCACGATGAATCCTTCGGCGCGGGTTTTTCCGCAGGTTGTGAGGAAGAAACGCTCAGCATTTAACTCTCCAGTCTTTTCTGTAGGTAGATGGCTCGGCCGACGGCAATAACGTTGGTGGCAAGGCCTATCCCCATCATGATAAGCCCGGCCACGGTAGCGCCTAGCAATGTCAGCAGTCCGCCCACGTTGATGAGCAGCAAACGGGCGTAGCCGGTGCGCTCGGTGGTATCAGGGCGTGCGCCGGTAAGGATGGGTAGCAAGTGGTGAAGGACACCGGTGACCAACTGCAAGAGGCCGGCACCGAGGAAGGCGGGCAGCAAAACCAGCGTGATGGTGCGCGGGTAAGCGCCCACCGCTGCGGAAATGGCGTCACCGGCACACAGCGCCAACATCCACAGCAGTCCGGCGATGACGGCAACGGTGGCGGTGGTCAGCCGCGGCGAGCGGCCCATGACGGTGGCAAGCACCGGCTGGATGACGAGCACCGCCGCGAGGACCACGAGCAGTTGGGCCACGCCTGCGACGCGGGTAAGGCCCACCGCGTATAGCGCCATCGCCAAGGACAAGCCAACGCAGTGCACGATGAGCGCGCGAGTACACCGCGCGCGAGCGGTGGGTGAAATCGCGGTCGCCGATAGTGTGGGGAGCAACGTGACCACCGTGCCGATGACGGTAAGCCACGCGAAGCCCCAGATCATGCCGCGCGAGTGGGCGCCGACGAGGAGGGAATACTCGCCTACCCCATTACCGCTGAGGATGACAAGCACCACGGAGGCAATCATGAACACGGCCGCCGCGATATAAAAAGGCACGGTCACGGCAAAAGAACCAGACAATGAGCCGCGAAGGCGCCGCGCGACGAACCACAGGTGCCAGGTGAGGGCGGCGATGATGAGGGCAGAGGCGGCGTCGGCAAGCGGGCCCCAGTCATACCCCGCCCTATCAATGAGCAGCAGGATTAGCCCGAGCTGCACTAGGCCCACGCGACTGCCGACGCCCCGATAATCCCCACCCGCAGTCCGGGTCAACGCCTCAGTGAAATGGGTGGAAAAGACGATGATCGCCGTGGTCAGCGCGCCAATGGTAAAGGGGTGGATGATATCCCACCACACCACAGGTGCACCCAAGGATGCGACAATGAGAACGCCGAGGCCGATAAAGATCCACAAGCCAATAATGGCGGCGCTCAGGGTATGCCAGCGGCCGCGCGCGGCCAGGGATACGTCATGAATGCGCACGTCGCGCCTCCTTCGCAGTCAAGGCAATGCCGCAGGCGAGAAAAATTAACACTGCGAATATCGTAATCACCCCGCCGGTGTGGAGGGCAGTGGTGTGCTCAGCGCAATCGGCAAGGAGGCGCAACGCGAGGCCGCCATGTAAGAGCACCACCGGCACGTAGAGCACCGGGTGATACGGCAATCGGCGGCGGATAACGGAGGTGAAGATGATAGGAGCGTGCGCGAAAATCATGGACATGACAAAGCCCAAGAAGATGGCGTGCACTGAGGCATCATAGGCAAAGCCGGTGGACTGTCCGTGCAGCAGCCAGAGGTAACCGCCGAGGGCGAGCCAGCCATAGCCGGCCAACATGCACGTCGCCGAGTAGCGCGGCAGGCCGTGAGAGCGCACCAGATTCTTGGCCACGTCTACCCGCGCGGTGGCCGCAGCGATGGCGATGAGCACCAAGCCCATGGCGCGATATCCCACCGCCGGGGCAAGCACGTAGATGACGCTGGCCGCCGCCAGCCCCAGAACTAGGAGGGTCAGGTGGTTTTCGGCGCGGGTTCCGGCCATGGTGACGCGCGCTAGTTCCATGCGCTCGCCGATGATGGTGGCCACGGCGTAGAGGACACACAACGGCATCGCCGCAGCGAACCCCGGGCCCATGGCCCACAGTGCAGCGGCTGCTACTCCCCCGATTACGCCAGCTGCCTGCACCAGGATCGCGAGGCTCGCCTGGCGGCGATAGATGGTGGCGTAAATGAAGCCAAGCACAAGGAAGCTGGCGGCAAAACACACTGCGGGGACCGCTCGCGGCAGGCCGGCGAGAATGCCCAGCACGCCGGCAACGTGGCATACGGGCCCGGCCCATGCCCACGAGGTGCGCACAGCGACGGTGCGCTCCAGTCCGATGGCTCCGCCCACGAAGCCGAAGACCATGAGCGGTCCGTGGTCGGCGGCAAAGGACGCGCCGGGGGTGGCGGTCAACCCCAAAAGAGTGGCGCCCGCAGCTAGGCCTACCAGCAGCGATAGGCCTGCGAAGGCGAGGAAGATGAAGCGATGCGCCACGCTATTATTTTGCACGGGTTTTATCGTACTAATATTGCTAGCAGAGCGAAACTCGCACCCCTTTAGAAAGGACTACAAACCATGCAACTGCCCATTTCCGATGCCAATAAGCCGCACTCCATCCCGACCCTGAACGCCTCCGAAATTCCGCACGCCGTTCGCCACGGCGCCATCCATGGCGCGCTGGGCACCCTCAACGTGGGCGAATCCATGATCCTCATCGCTCCGCATAATCCAGTTCCACTGCTCAAGGAAGTCGAGGCTCGCGAGGAAAAATTCGAGCTGGACTACCTCAAGGAAGAAGAAAACGACTTCCACATCAAGTTCACCCGCGTGAGCTAAACCTTCGCAGAGCGGAGGGCTATCCTGGATAGGTCACACTACCGCTGTAGAAGGAGCCCTCCGCAGATGAAGAAGCGCGCCGCCGCACTCCTCGCCGCCATCGCATTCGCCCTTACATCCTGCGCTCCCCCAACGTCAACGACCTCCGCCCAGGACGCGGATGCTCCTACGCTTAATGTTCTGGCTGCGTCCTCCACCCGCGTCATCAATGAGAAACTCACTCAACGCGCAGGCCAGCTTGAGCCGCCAATGAATCTGAGCTTTGACAATGGCGGCTCCTCCGATCTCGTGAGCAAGCTGCGCGAGGGCGCCCCAGCAGATCTTCTCCTCACGGCGTCCAAGAAAACCATGGACCAAGCAGTAGAAGACGGCACCGTCACCAAACCTAAGGTGCTTGCCACCAACGTCATGGTCATGGTGGTGCCTAAGGGAAACCCGGCCAATATTCACTCGCTGCAGGATCTTTCCCGCGCCCGCCACTTTGTGCTCTGTGATCCGCAGGTACCGTGCGGCGATATCTCCTCTCAGATCATCGATGACAAGCAACTTGACGTCCATCCTTCCTCCCAAGAGCGCCAGGTAGCGGACGTTTTAGGAAAAGTGTCCGCGGGTGAAGCCGATGCCGGATGGGTGTATTCCACCGATGCCGCCGCAGCTGGCGATGATGTCGAAGTAATTGCCATTCCTGGGGCGGACAAATTCGCCAACCAGATCGTCGGCGCAGTCACTACCGAAGCCGAACACCCCAAGGAGGCGCAGGAAGTCCTAGATCTTTTGGCTACTGACTTTGCTTCCACCTGGCGCGACCGCGGCTTCACCCCGGCGGAGTAGGCTATGTCCGCACCCCAGCCCCTTCACCCCAAAGCCCCGCTTCTTATCGGCCTCATTGGCCTCATTGCGGTAGCCACCATCATTGTTCCGGTGGCGGCCCTCGGGCTGCGCGTGCCGTGGGATCGCATCGGCGACTACCTCGCGCGTGACGAGATCCGAGACATGCTACTCATCTCAGTGGCAGCCGCCTTCCAATCCATGGTCCTTGCGCTCGTGCTGGGTTTGGGGCTGGCCCTGTGGGTGCAGCAGCTCGGCCGCGGCAGCGCCGTAGTACGCCTCTTGGTCTACCTCCCTCTGGCCATGCCACCGGTGGTGGGCGGCTTGGCACTTACCGCAGCTTTCGGCCGCAAGGGGTATCTGGCCCCGCTTCTCGACGCCCTAGGTATCCACTTCGCTTTCGCCTTCCCCGGAGTCGTTATGGCACAGACTTTTGTGGCGCTGCCCTTTGTGGTGGTGGCGGTCGATTCGGCGCTGCGCCAGCTAGACCAGGAAATCCTCGCCTCTGCGCGCGGCGTGGGCTTGGGGCGCTGGGAGATACTCGGCAAAATCACCCTGCCTTCTATTGCGCCCGCTCTGGCGACCGGTGCCGGCTTAGCCTTCGCCCGATCCCTAGGCGAATTCGGCACGACCTTGACCTTTGCCGGCTCGCAGCCCGGTGTTACCCGCACCATCCCGCTGGGCATTTATTTAGAGCGCGAGGTCGACGCGGACGGCGCTTATGTACTTTCGGCGCTGCTCATCGGCCTGGCATTACTATGCCTGGCACTGGCAGGCTTGCCTGCCCTGCGGCGGCGAAGCTACCAGCCGCAGGCGCGGAAGTTGCACACCTTCGACGTCGACAAGCTGCGCGAGCTCACCCGACCCGCTGAGGTTCCGGCCGTCTCCGTGAAGGTCGATGGGGTGCGCACGGACTTTTCCCCACGCGCTATTACCGCCATAGTGGGCCCAAACGGCTCCGGTAAAACCACGCTCATGGGGCGCATTGCTGGGCGTCTGAGCGGCGGGGAGGTCTCCCCGGAGGGCGCCGACGTTGTCTTGCTCACCCAGCGGCCGGGGTTGCCGCCGCGCTCGACGGCCGTGGAGGCGGTTGCCATGGTCACCCGCGATAAGGTACGTGCGCAGGAGCTCCTGACGGCAGCGGGATTGCACGAGCTTGCCGACGTCCCCGTTCCCGCCCTCTCCGGCGGCCAAGCCGCCCACGTGGCGCTGGTGCGCGCGCTGGCCGCACGGCCGGCGGTGTTGATTGTGGACGAGCCCCTGGCCGCAGTCGACGTGAAATCGGCCGAGAGGTGGCGCCGCTTCTTGCACGCGGCGCGCAAAGACCGGACCACGCTGCTTGTGACCCATGATGCGCTCGACATTGCGAACCTGGCGCGGGACATGCTGGTCATGGAATCCGGCCAGGTGCGGGCGCACGGCGCAACCGCGCGTCTGCTTGAGGCACCGCCAACAGGATTCGTTGCGGCGCTAGCGGGTCTTAACCGCCTCGAAGGAACCGTAACCGAGATCGGCGCGTCCGCCGTAGAGGTCGCGTGCGGCGATATTACCGTTCTGGCGGCCACGGAGCATGCGTCTCTTGCGCCCGGCCAGAAGGTGGCGGTGACCTTTGACCCGCATGCGGCTACAATTGGCGCCGCGCAGGAAACGTGCAATCAGTGGACGGTGCGAGTCCTTGCAGTCGAGGCCACCAGCCTCGCGGCGATGCAGCTGCGCGTTGATCTGGGCGGCCACGAGGCGTGCGTACCGATAAACCGCGAGTTCGCTTTAGACGTTGGGGTGGGTAACATCGTATCCTTAACAGTGTCTAAAGCAAACGTTTTTGTCCACCCCAACTAATATTTCTGTTTTCGCAGATCCCAAGGCGGATTTCCACCATGCCTGATTCACTTCCCCGGCCCACCACCGAACTCTTTCCGGAGGCCCTCAACCTCTCGCCCAAGCAGCGCGAGGTGCTCACCGCTGTGCAGCGCCACCCCGAAGGCGCCAAGGCCGGCACCGTCGCCGAGGAACTAGGCATGCACGTCAACACCGCCCGCGGACACATCGATGAGCTAGTCAACGCTGGGGCCGTCAACGTAGTCTCCGCGCCGAGTAAGGGCCGCGGGCGCCCCTCCCTCATATTTCAAGCCCGCGTACCGGATAATAAAGCGGTAGCAGAGGAATACATCACCTTGGTGGAAGTGCTGACCACGATGCTGGCGGATAAGGAAGAGCTTGATGACGCCGCCTCGACCAAGGCCCTCGAGATCGGGCGACGCTGGGCGCGCGCCGCAGGTGCCGACGCCTCCGATGGCGCGCTCGATACGCTCTTTGCCACCCTGCGCGATATGGGCTTTGATCCTGCCACCAAGCCTGATTCAACCGACATCGAGCTCCATGCCTGCCCGTTTGTCTCTTCGGGGCTTAAGCCTTCGCCGTTCCTGTGCGCGGTACACGCTGGCTTCCTGCAAGAAACCAGCGATGAAGACACCACTATTAACTTGGTGCCGCGCCAGCCTCACAACGTGTGCAGGCTGGAAATTAAGCCTGCGTAAGCTCCACCCTGACGGGGCCGGCGACGGTGAGATCGATGACGCGGAGGTTCTGTTCGCGGGCGTCGGCAAGAATGCCCTCATCGATGTCGTCGGTGTGCAGCACCATCACGGTGGGGCCAGCGCCGGAGAGGTAGGCCGCATAGCCGCGATTGCGCAGGCGGTTCACCCACTCCGCGGTCACGGGAAGCACATCCGCGCGGTACGGCTGATGCAGGCGATCGCGAGTTCCCTCCCACAGGAGATCCGGGTAGTTCTGCAACGCCGCGACCTGGACCGCGGTGCGCGAGACGTTGAACGCCGCATCCGAATGCGTCACGTGCGACGGCAAGACGCGGCGCACCGCCTGGGTGGAGGCGTGGAAATCTGGCACGAGCGCGGTGGCGCGGATATCTTCGTGCACCTTGATGGACGCGGCGCGGTAGTCCGGCAAAGAATGGCCGTCGACGGGGACATTTGTCCACGACACCACGGCGTCGCCCAACACGGAGGCGGCGGCATTATCGGGATGACCCTCAAAGGCGGAAGAAAGCTGCACCACCTGCTCCTGGGTCAGGGGGCTTCCCGCCAGCGCATTGCCGGCGGCCACGCCTGCCACCGCGGCAGAAGCGGAAGAGCCTAGGCCGCGCGACTGCGGGATAGTATTATGCGAGACCACGCGCAGACCCGGCACGGTGGCGTCGGCTGCCGAGAGCGCGGAGCGAATCGCCTTGACCACCAAATGGGAGCCATCGCGCGGCAGGTCTTCTGCACCCTCGCCGAAAATCTCCACCACAAGGCCCGAGGTGGTGACCTCTACCTCAACCGTGTCATACAGACTCAGCGCCATGCCCAAGGTGTCATATCCCGGGCCAAGGTTCGCCGTAGAGGCAGGAACGGTCACGATTGCCTTGGTGCCGACTTCAACTTCAATACTCATAGCTGTCCAGTCTATTGCTCCGGGCTAGCTGCCGAGGCGGATTACGGAATGAACAGCCTTGACCTCTTCGAGCTCGCCCAAAGCAGCCACAATGGTATCCAAGGTGGCCTCCTTTGCGGCATGGGTGACCACGATGAGGCGGGCGGTGTCCGCGCCGTCTTCTTGGCGCACGGTGCGCAGGGAAACGTCATTGTCGGCAAAGACAGCGGAGATGGCGGCCAGCACACCGGTGCGGTCTTGGACTTCCATATCGATGTGGTAGCGGGTTTCTACCTCACCGAAGTCTGCGATAGGCAGGTTGGCATAGGTATTCTCGCCCGGTGCGCGACCGCCGTGGACGATATTGCGGGCTGCCCCGACGACGTCGCCAAGCACGGCAGACGCCGTAGGATTGCCGCCCGCGCCGTTGCCGTAGAACATCAGGGAACCTGCGGCCTCTGCCTCAACGAAGATGGCATTATAAGACTCGCTCACGGAAGCCAAGGGGTGCTCCTTAGGCACCAAGGTGGGGTGTACGCGGGCGTTGACGGCCTCGGAGCCATCGGCACGCTGGAGGCGCTCGCAAATGGCCAGTAGCTTGATGGAATAGCCGGCATCATTTGCCGCGGCGATATCCGCAGCGGTGACCTTGGTGATGCCCTCGCAGTGGACGTCCTCGAACTTCACTCGGGTGTGAAAGCCCAAAGACGCCATGATGGCGGCCTTAGAAGCGGCGTCGTGGCCCTCGACATCCGCGGTGGGATCGGCCTCGGCATAGCCTAGGCGGGTAGCCTCTGCCAGCGCCTCGTCATAGGAAGCGCCCGTGGACTCCATCGCGTCCAGGATAAAGTTGGTGGTGCCATTGACGATGCCGGAGATGCGCTCTACCTGATCGCCGGCCAAGGACCGGCGCAGCATGCCTACCACTGGGATGGCAGCGGCCACGGCAGCCTCGAAGTAAAGATCTACGCCGGCGCGGTCGGCGGCTTCCGCCAACTCGTCAGCATGCGCGGCCACTAGGGCCTTGTTGGCGGTCACCACGGACTTTCCCGAATTAAGTGCGGCGAGCACCAGCTCGCGCGGGAAGTCAATACCGCCGATTACCTCAACCACGAGGTCGATATCATCGCGGGCGACAAGCGCCTTGGCGTCATCGGTCAAAAGCTCTTGGGGCACGCCTGGGCGCAGCTTATTCTTATTTTGGATGGCTATGCCGCGAATCTCGGCTGGACCACCGATGCGATGAGCAAAGGCATCAGCATTTTCTCCCAGCAGACGGAAGACCTCAGCACCCACGGTGCCAAAGCCCAGCAGGGCGATGCCAACGGTCTCGCCCTCGCCCTTGCCGGAATGCTTGTGTGCCTGAAGCTCGCTAGTAGATGCAGCCATAATCCGTCTCCATTGTGCGGTTTGGGGGTAAAGGTGTTGTGCCCGCTAATTGCGGATACAGGACACTATACAGAACAAGCTGTCTACTTTCGCCGTAAATGGGTCTATAGATAGAAAATCCCCCGTCACAGGGCCTGAATTAAATTAGGCGCTGTGACGGGGACCGAGTAGCCGGGCTAGTCCACTTCGAGGGAAAGAAGATCCTCGATGGTCTCGCGGCGCAGCATAGGCTTGGTCTCGCCTACGCGCGTGGCGACGACCGCCGGGCGCACCGCACCGTTATAGCGCGAGGACATCATGTACTGGTAGCCGCCAGTCGCCGCAAAGGCGATCAAGTCTCCCGGCTGGATATCATTGGGTAGCTCGCCGTCCTCAAGGAGAATATCGCCGGACTCGCAATGGAAGCCCACCACGCGGGAGGGCACCTCTTCCCCATCGCTAAAGCGGTTGACCACCCGCACATCATAGGCCGAACCGTAGAGCGCTGGCCTGATATTATCTGACATTCCACCATCGACGGAGATATAGCGACGCAGCGGCAGATCTGACTTGCCAGTTTCTACATCCTTGACGGTACCCACGCGGTAGACGGTCACCGCAGAGCCGGCAACCAAGGAGCGACCAGGCTCAACCAAGAGGAAGGGCGCCTCAATGCCCAACTCCTCTGCGGTGTGCTTGACCGCGCCGAGCATATCGCCGGCCACGCGCTCGATATCCAGCGCCTCCTCATAAGGCATATAGGGAATACCAAAGCCGCCGCCCAGATCGAGCTCTTCCAACGTCACGCCCAGCTCGGTATAAATCTGGCGGTACAACCCCATGACGCGCTCCGCGGCAAGTTTGAAGCCCTCCGCATTAAAGACCTGGGATCCCACGTGGCAGTGCAGGCCGCTCAGGTGCAGGTTATCCGCCTCCAAGCAACGCTTGGCCGCAGCAAAGGCCGCGCCCGTGGCGAGCGAAATGCCGAACTTTTGGTCCTCATGCGCCGTGGCGATGAATTCGTGCGTATGCGCATCAACACCCGGCTTGACGCGGATCATCACCGGCTGGACCTTGCCGGCCTCGCCCGCAATGCGATTGAGTTCTTCCAGCTCGAGCTCGTTGTCAATGACCACGTGGCCCACACCGGCATCTACGCACAGGCGCAGATACTCTTCATCCTTATTATTGCCGTGCGTGGTGATGCGCTCGGCCGGAAACTCTGCGGCCAAGGCAATCTTGAGCTCATTGAGCGAGGCCGCGTCCAAGCACAGGCCTTCCTCATTGACCCAGTTCACGATCTTCTTTGAGATGAAGGCCTTGGAGGCATAGTGCACATGCTCGGGTCCACCGAACGCGCGGGCCATGTCCTGGCAGCGGGACCGGAAGTCATCTTCATCGAAGACATAAAGTGGGGTCTGGAATTCCTCCGCCAAATCCGGCAGCGGAACACCAGCAATGGTTACTACGCCGTCTTCCTCGCGCTTTGCATTGCGCGGCCAGACGTGGGCCGGCAGCTCATTGAAATCCGCCACTTACATCTTCTCCGGGGTGCTTACGCCCACCATGGTCAAGGCATTGGCCAAGACCACGCGGGAGGCTTGCGCCAACGCGAGGCGGGCGCCGTGAATAGGAGCTTCATCCTCGCCCGCCTTGGGCAAGACCTGGCAGGAGTCATAGAAACGGTGGAAGACCGCAGCGAGGTCCTCGGCATAGCGGGCGATGCGGTGCGGCTCGCGCAGCTGCGCGGCTTCTTCCACCACGGCCGGGAACTCGCCTAGGGTGCGGATGAGGTCACCCTCGCGATCATGGGTGAGCAAGGAGAGATCCGCACTTTCCGAATCGACGCCCAGCTCGGCTGCCTTGCGGCCGATGGAGCACAGGCGGGCGTGGCCGTATTGCACGTAATACACCGGATTATCCGAAGACTGGGATTCCCACAGACCCAAATCAATATCGATGCTCTGGTCCACAGAAGAGCGCACCAGCGAGTAACGCGCGGCATCTACGCCAATAGCCGAAACAAGATCTTCCATGGTGATGACTGTGCCCGCCCGCTTCGACATGCGCACCGGCTGGCCATCGCGCAGCAGGTTGACCAGCTGACCGATGAGTACCTCCACCGCATCGGCGTCATAGCCCAGCGCTGCTGCCGCAGCCTTCAGCCGCGGAACGTAGCCGTGATGGTCCGCGCCGAGCATATAGATATTCAAGTCATGACCGCGGTCAAACTTATCGGCCACATAAGCGATGTCGCCGGCAATATAGGCCGCATTGCCATCGGATTTCACCACTACGCGGTCCTTGGAGTCGCCATAGTCGGTGGACCTTAGCCACCAGGCATTCTCTGCCTCATACAGGTGGCCCTCTGCCTTGAGTTTATCCAAGGCGGCGTCAACGGCACCCGATTCAAAAAGTGAATTCTCGTGGAAGTACACATCGAAATCCACGCCAAACTCGTGCAGGGATTGCTTGATTTGCGCGAACATCATCTCCACGCCATCCGCACGGAAGGCCTCTTGAACCTCATCGGCAGTGCCCTCGAGCGCGGAAGGATTCTTTTCCACCACAGCGGCAGCAATGTCTTGAATATAGGCACCACCATAGCCGTCCTCTGGGGTCGGCTCCCCTTTAGCTGCGGCAACCAAGGATCGGGCAAAACGATCAATCTGGCCGCCGTGGTCGTTAAAGTAATACTCGCGGGTAACCTGCGCGCCGGATGCTTCCAATACGCGGCCGAGAGAATCGCCCACAGCCGCCCAGCGAGTACCGCCCAAGTGAATCGGCCCAGTCGGGTTAGCGGAAACAAACTCCAGATTTACTTTCTTGCCGGCAAAGGAGTCATTAGAGCCATAATCCTGGCCTGCCCGCAGGATTTGGGCAACGATCTCTCCCTGTGCATCGGCAGCAAGACGAATATTAATAAAGCCTGGGCCGGCAATATCTGCTTCAGAAATGGCCTCATCATCCGCGAGCGCCGCTGCCAGCCAGCCGCCTAGCTCGCGTGGGTGAGCACCGGCCTTCTTAGCTACCTGCAGCGCCACGTTGGTGGCATAGTCACCGTGCTCAGGGTTACGAGGTCGCTCTACAGTGACCGTTTCAGGCAAAACGGAGGAATCAAGGTCGTGGTCCGCCATAACCTTGGTGGCGGTTTCTTTGATTAGTGTGGCCAAATCAGCTGGAGTCATGTCGCACGATTCTAGTTCACTGAAAAGACGAGTGTGAAAAGGGCTATAGCAAAAAGTTCGCCTTTGCAGCGCAAACGGTTGATAGCAGTTTTCTGCAACACTAATATTGCGAAATAATTGCTGGTCAAGCGGGGGACACATTACGCACGTACTGCTTAAAAGGAGTAGAGTTATGGCTACCCCCATGTAAAAAATCAACGAGGAGCACCGTATGCGCATTGCGCTATTTTCCACTTGCATTGGTGACGCCCTTTTCCCGGACGTACAAAAGGCAACGGCACTGGTTCTCTCCCGCTTGGGCCACGAGGTGGTCTTCCCGGAGGAACAGACCTGCTGCGGCCAGATGCACATCAATACCGGCTACCAGAAGGAAACCCTGGGAATGATCCGCTCCTATGCGGACGCCTTTGCCGATCCCTCCATTGATTATGTCGTCGCGGCTTCCGGCTCCTGCGTCGGCGCCGTTCGCGAGCAGCACGAGCGCATCGCTGACCGATTTGGCAACTCCGCCGACGTTGACGGCGCGCGCAAGACCACCCAGAAGACCCTGGACCTGCCGGAATTCCTGGTAGACGTAGAAGGCGTTACCAACGTGGGGGCATTCTTCCCACACCGCGTGACCTACCACCCTTCCTGCCACGGCCTGCGCTTTCTGAAGCTGGGCGACCGCCCACTGCAGCTTCTCCAGGAAGTAGAAGGAATTGACCTAGTCACACTTCCCAATAAGGAAGAATGCTGTGGCTTCGGCGGTACCTTCGCCATCAAGAATGCAGAGGTATCCCGTGCGATGGTCACCGATAAGACCCGCCACATCAAGGAAACCGCGGCTGAATACGTCACCGGCGGTGACTCTTCCTGCCTGATGAACATCGGTGGTGCCCTGAGCCGCCAGCGTTCCGGTATCCGCGCCGTTCACATGGCTGAGATCTTGGCTTCTACCAAGGAGCACCCATGGACTCCTACCTCCGCCGCCTACTCCAAGGAGACGATGCTCTAATGACCTCTTTCCTCGATACCACCCCACCGCGCGCGCCGGAAGGCTACGGCAATTTGCGCGGCAGCAAGGCTTTCGTCCCACTGGCTCACGTTGGCCTTAATAACGCCACCCAGCGCCACAACCTGCAGCACGCTACCACCACCATTCGTGAAAAGCGCTCCAACGCTGTAGAAGAGCTGGATGATTGGCAGGAGCTGCGCGCTGCAGGTTCCGCCATCAAAGAAGATGTTGCAGCCCGCATGCCTGAACTGCTCGAGCAGTTCGAAGAGGCAGTCAAGGCTCGCGGCGGCATCGTCCACTGGGCACGCGATGCCAAGGAAGCCAACCAGATCATCGAAGGTCTGATTCGCGCCACCGGCGAGACCGATGTGGTCAAGGTTAAGTCCATGGCCACCCAGGAAATCGGCATGAACGAGCACCTGGAGGCAGCGGGCATCAACGCTCGCGAGACCGACCTCGCAGAGCTCATCGTGCAGTTGGGCGAAGATAAGCCGTCCCACATTCTGGTTCCGGCAATCCACCGCAACCGCGCGGAGATTCGCGATATCTTCGTCAACAAGATGCCAAATACCGATGACACCCTGCAGGCAGAGCCGGCGGAGTTGGCTGAGGCTTCCCGCCAGTTCCTGCGCGAGCAGTTCATGCAGGCAAAGGTCGCCATCTCCGGCGCTAACTTCGGTGTGGCAGAAACCGGCACCATCAACATCGTGGAGTCCGAGGGCAATGGCCGTATGTGCCTAACCCTGCCGGAGACCCTCATTACCGTGATGGGCATTGAAAAGCTGGTTCCTACCTTCCAGGACTTGGAGGTCTTCCTCCAGCTGCTGCCGCGTTCTTCCACCGCGGAGCGTATGAACCCGTACACCTCCATGTGGTCCGGCGTTACTGAGGGCGATGGCCCGCAGAACTTCCACTTGGTCCTGCTGGATAACGGCCGTACCGCGGCCCTGTCCTCCCCGATTGGTCATCAGGCTCTCAAGTGCATCCGTTGCTCGGCTTGCCTGAATGTCTGCCCGGTTTACGAGCGCGCCGGCGGCCACGCTTACGGCTCCGTCTACCCTGGCCCGATCGGCATTTCCCTGACGCCGCAGCTGACCGGCATGAAGGACCACAACGATCCTTCCGCCAGCCTGCCTTATGCGTGCTCCCTGTGCGGCCGCTGCGACGAGGTGTGCCCGGTGAAGATTCCGCTTTCCGACGTCATTTTGGAAAACCGCCACCAGAAGGTCACCCACGCCACCCCACCAATCGAGCCGAAGCTCTTCAAGACCATTCAGCTGCTGTGGAGCAACCCGAAGCTGTGGAACAAGGCAACCCACATGGTCGCCTTGGGCCGCATCTTGGGTGGCACCAACAAGACCATCGAATCCCTGCCACTGTTTATGTCCGGTTGGTCCGAAGGCCGCGATACCGCGGTTCCGCCAAAGAAGTCCTTCCGCCAGTGGTTCGAGTCCGAAGAAGGCAAGAAACTTCTTGCCGAGGCCCGTGAGGAGTCCAAAAAGTGAACGCAAAGCAGGAAATCCTAAGCCGCATCCGCTCCGCTCAGAAGCAGGCTGGTCTGCCCGACCACGTTGATGCCCCGCGCGACTACCACCACGAGGGCACCCTGAACGCGGACGAGCTGCGCGATATGCTCATTGACCGACTCGAGGATTACAAGGCCGAGGTGCACGTCACCGAGGAAGGCGAGCTCAAGCAGGCCATCGCCACGATCCTCAAGGACCGCGAGTGCAACGACATTCGTTACGCCGAAGGCATGGACGCCACCCTCTTCGAGGGCTTCGACGCCAAGCCAGACGATAAGTCTGTCGATCCGCGCACGCTGAATGAGACCGACGCTGTGGTCACTTATTCCCACGTCACCTCCGCCCAGACCGGCACCATCGTGCTCCAGTCTGATGAGCGTTGCGGCCGTCGCGCGCTCACCCTGGTTCCGGATCGCCACCTGTGCATCGTCCACCAGGATGAAATCGTCTACGGCATCCCCGAGGTCATCTCCCGTATGAACCCGGAGAAGCCGGCAACGTGGATCTCTGGCCCGTCCGCTACCTCTGATATCGAGCTCGCTCGCGTCGAGGGCGTACACGGCCCGCGTGACCTCATCGTTGTCATCGTCAAGTAGTACTGTGTAGCCCCTCTCCTGCCCCGGCCGGTGAGGGCACCCACCTACTGTGAATATGATGCCAGAGGCATCAAAAAGCATAGGCTAGGTCTACCAATCATTTTTATTCTGGAGACCTAACCTATGCTTTCTTTTTCTTCTAAGCTTGCGGCCACACTCGGCGCTGCCGCTCTCACCGTTGGCATCACTGCACCGATTGCCACGGCCGCACCTGCACCCGCACCGCAGGAAACCAAGCCCGCTATTTCCTGGGAAGACTGCCCCGAGCAGGTAGACATCGACAACGCCGAATGCGGGCGCATCGAAGTCCCCACGTACTACGACAACCCAAAGGCAGGCACGATTAGCGTCGGCTTCGTGCGCGTTCCCGCCGCCAACCCAGGCGCCCGCCGCGGCGCGTTGTTTACCAACCCCGGTGGCCCAAGCGGCGATGCTTATGGCTGGGCCGGCAATAGCACCATTCCGTGGCCACAGGCCGTGCGCGACGAATGGGAAACCATCGGCGTACAGCCACGCGGCCTGCCAGGCTCCACCCCAGTCAAGTGCGATGCTTCGGCTGCTAGTGACCCACTCCGAGATAGCCTGCAGGTAGGAAAACTCACTCGCGATGCCTGCGAGAAGAACACCCCGGGCTATACCAATTCTTTAACCACCGCCAATACCTTGGAAGACTGGGAGATGGTTCGCCGCGCCTTGGGCGAGGACAAGATTGATATCGCCGGTACTTCTTATGGCACCTACCTCGGTTCCGCTTATGCCACCAAATATCCGGAGCACACCGGCAAGGTCTTGTTGGACTCCGGTATGAGCCCCAAATTGGCATGGAATGGCATCTTTGCTTCGCAACAACGCGGCTATGAAAAGGCACTGCACGATCTCTTCGGGTTCATCGCCAAAAATGATGCCAAGTACCACCTCGGCACCACCCCGCTGCAGGTCTATGAAAAGTGGTCTCAAAAGGTAGCTCGTGAGGCAGGTGTACGCCCTACCGTTTTGCCACCGAACGCCAAGATTGGTGACCTACCTCCAGGACTCGAGTTTGCCGGTCAGCCTGGTGCGGACATCATGACCGCCACCGGCCCATTGCGCGTGCAGGCGGAGTTCCTCAGCCAGAAGATTCACAACCCCAACGCCGTGCAGGCAGCCTCCCCGTTACTGAACATGACTCGCCCCCTTGTTGTACCGACCCCTTCGCAATGGGATGCCTTTGCCAAGCACCTCAACGGTAGCGAACCTATGGATGCGGAGCAGGCCGATCCGGACGCCTTGCAGAAACAACAGGAGTCCCTCGCGCAAGCAATAAATATGCAAAACCTCATCGTTTGCAATGAAAACACCGTGCCCGGAAATCCGCTGCTGTACCCGAGCTACCTATGGTCCAACTTCGTCACCGCTGATCCCTTCACCCAAGTCAACTCTCTCTACGGCTCCGGCGCGGGCTGCGGTGGACGTGCGCCGGTCACGGGCCAGGCGCCTCTCGACGGTTCCAAGCTCGCCACCAAGCCCCTTCAGATTCAGGCAACGGGCGACCCGCAAACGCCGTACCAGTACCACACGAGCCTCTCGAAGCCGATGCACTCCCGCGTGGTCACCGTCCATGGCCCCGGCCATGCGCACTTTGCTTCTAAGAATAAGGTCGTTGATGACATTGGCGTGCACTACCTACGCACCGGCGAAGTCACTACTGCCGACGCCCCCGGGTTGATTTAGTCTCCCGCCAATCCATGCGCTAAAATCACATCGTTGGGAATTTTCCCAGCGATGTCTCCGTAGCTCAGCGGATTAGAGCATCGGTTTCCGGTACCGAAGGTCGCAGGTTCGATCCCTGTCGGGGACACGGTTAGAAGTGGGGTTTCACGAAACTGTTCCAATCTTTTCACGAAACCTCCTGCCGGCCGAAGGAAAACGGCCGCGAACACAAAAATGACCCGCTCCGTTCGTTCGGAGGGGTCATTTTTCTTTGTCTGAACGCCGTTGCTGCTCGGATTATAGCGCGGATTGTTTATGAGCGCGGACCGAGCCGCGGAAGAGTTTCCGTACTCATCTGGTGGCGCGGTTTTTTGCAGCGCTTCATAGCGGTCTTGTTGCTGTGATCCCACAGGACTGGCTACGGGTAGTTGTTGGGGTCTGAACCGAGAGGGGTGCGCCCGGTCGGGGCCGTTTGGAACACTGCTGCTCCGTCAGAGCCCGAAGGCTCCGCCACTGACGAGGATCACGATGCCGAGGCCGATGAGAACGATGTGAAAGAGGATACCCTCCCAGCGTTCGAGCACTTCCGCGATCGGGGGGCGGGTGGCGACGAACTTTGCCAGGGCCACCAGGACCGCAACGAGCGCGAGGAAGATAACGCAGTAGGCGACTACCGCGAGAGGTTCCACGCTGAGGAATACAGGGGTGTAGACACCGATGTTGTCGCCGCCATTGGCAAACGTGACGCCTGCGACTGTCCAAACGCCGACCTTCTTGCCGGCAACCTTGGCCTCGTCGTCATCGTCGTTATCGTCTCCGCGCCACGCCTGCCATGCGGCCCAGAGGCCGATGCACAGAGGGATGAGACCAAAGTATGGAATAGCGGCCGGGGGCAGAAATGCTCCGGCGCCGATGGTCACAAGGATCGCGGCGACGAGGATGCCGGCAAAACCGAGGTACTGGCCGGCCAAAATACGGGCGGTGGTTCCGTTCTGGCCTGCCCCTCGCGCGAAGAAGAGGGAGAGCACGATGATGTCGTCGATGTTGGTAGTTGCGAACAGGCCTATCGCCTGCAAGACCGTGGTGAGGATCATGCGCCCTCCCCAGCTACGTCGCATCCGGGAAGCGAGCAGGCGGAATCCATGCACGGGGCGTCTTCGTCTACTGCCAGGGTGGCATCGACCAGTGTCGTCAGCGCCTGCGCCAGGTGCGGATCGGCAATCTCGTATCGTGTCCGACGACCCTCGGGCTCGGAGACGACGATCCCGCAATCACGCAGGCATGCCAGGTGGTTGGACACATTCGGGCGTGTCAGGTCCAAAGCTCGAGCCAGTTCCGCCGGGTAAGCGGGATGGTCGAGCAGGGTCAAGATGATCCGCGATCGAGTGGGATCGGCCAGTGCACGACCCAGGCGGTTCATCACATCGAGACGTGAAGCAATAGTCAGCATGGACTGAACTATACAGCGATCACTGAACATGTCAAGTCCGATGTAGTGGTGTGTGCTGCTCAGAAGACAGTGGAAGTGGCAGAGATTCTGGCAAAGTTGCGAAACAGCGTCGCCAGCTCGAGATCCAAGTTGTGCGCGAGCCTGGCGTAGTTGGCGAGGTCTGTTTTCAGGCGCGAAGAAGAGACTCGAACGACCGAAACTCGATGATGTCGTCGTCTTGAACCGGGAAGGCTCAAACAAACTCATCGACCTCACCCGCAGCCTCGCCTCGATTCCCGTTACCGGCGAGAAAACCTCCAGGGTTGACGATGACGTCCTCAACCGCATCATCGCCGACCAAAGCGAACTTCAGCGGTTGTACAAGCGAGACCCTAAGGCGCTCCAGGCACTCGTAGAAACCGAGACCTCGGCCGCCGAGATCAAGGAACTGAAGAACCGTTGCGACGTCGTTAACACTATGCAATCGTGGCTCGACGACCACGAAGCGTTTGCCGAAGCGAAAAACGCGGCGGGTGGCGCTGAGAAGGCGTGGCAGAACCTTCTCGAAGCCAACCCATGGGCCCTCGGCGTTGGTCTCGGAGGTAGACTCTACACCACTTGGGACGAGGGAAAACTTGAGCAAACAGTTCGCGGAGCAAACCTGCACGCTTCCGGGAAACGCGCCGACGCCTTCTTAGTGTCCAACGGCCTGCTGCGTTCAGTGGCGCTGGCAGAGATTAAACACCCGGACACGCCTTTGCTGACATGGGACCAATACCGCAGTGATGTTTACGGGATCAGCCGCGATTTCTTCGGCGCAGTAGCCCAGGCCAAGAAACGGTTCTAGTCGCCAAAGAGAGCCACGCTAGCTGGATTGCCGAGAGGAACACCGAGGGAGGCAGCACTGGCGACGGTGCGAATTTGGTCGAGCCACGCTCGTTTTTGGTGATCGGCTACATGAGCGACTTGTGCAGCTCGCAAGGAAACCGGATTGACGCGAAGTTCCGTAGCTTTGAAAGTTTCCGCTCGAACCTTAAGTCACCGGAGGTGCTTACCTTTGACGAACTTGTCGAGCGGGCGCGGTGGAATGTGGAGCTTGCCGAGAAGCGAGAAGGCACGGAGACGGAGGTTCCTGACTTTGAGTTCTAAGACGAAGTTCCTCCTCGCGGCATTTGTTTGACTACTGTCGTGTAGCCGCGGATCTGATATAACTGGTCAGGGGTTTCGTGAAAGCCCCGAAGTCTTGATTCATCACCTTCTTGACTCATAGAGATATTCTGAACGCAAATTTTTCGCGCTAGCCAAACGCGCGATGATAGCGAACGGCCCCGCGGGGGTCTCGTGTCCAAAAGGCAGGACAGTGAAATACTCAGTCGGCGTGTCAGGAAAATACGGTCCTGGTATCTGCTTAAAGCCGAAGCGGCAGCAATATTCCGGCTCCTCTAAAATAACGGTGCCAGCAGCACCCGCCTGCTTTAACTGGTTTAGAGGGGCTTTGATGAGCGCACTGCCGATTCCATTTCCCTGCTGATCCGGCAAGCCTGATACGGGGCCAAGACCGAACCACCCTTCCGTAGAATCAAATGTGACTGGGGACGCTGCGATATGACCTACGCGGTGGTCGCCTTTATGCGCACCGAAACGAGGCTTCACCCGGGTAACAGATACACCACGCTAGTGGACGCAACCCTCGCGGACCGGGTCGAGCTACGAAACGGGTGCCGGAGCGCGGCAGTGACTTTCCAGATAAGCGTGGTGTCGTGGAACATTTCGGATGAGGCCGTGGAACACTGGGCGATAGGGGGTTGGGGTTGGAGCAGGTGGAGGAGTTTTTCGAACCCCCGCCGCTGGACACTAGGCTTTTCTAGAGGCCAGCGGTTTATTTGTTTTTATCGGACCGCGCAGTCTCGGATTTCTCTGAGGGCGCACGAGCCGCCTATCCCCACTCCGGGTTTGCGGTATCCACCCCTTGTGCCTTAGCTGCATGCTCAATCGCGTCTGCCAGCCACTGCGCCAACCCCTCCTGCTGAGTCTCATAGTGGGCACGGAAGCGTTCGTCAGCTACGTAGCCGCGCGAGATTAGGAAGTGCTTCGCTGGCGTGACGGGAAAGAAGGCGCTTAATGCTTCGCGGTGCTTTTCGACGATCCCCTGGGCCTCCTCCGACCCCGCAGCCACACCGCTCGCTACGGCCTGGGCCAGCTCTTTCTCTACCTCAGCCACTCCCGCCTGGGCATCGCTCCAGTTCTTCTCCGACCAGCCGGCAGTGCGCTGCTGATACATAGCCCAGTCCTCGCTCGATCCATAGGCCTCTTCGGCTTCTTGTTGATGCGCGGCGAAGTTAGCATCGCCGACAATCTGTCCGATTTCTTCCACAGTGAGCTTTCGGTTATCCATTGCATCCTCCATCAAGGTGTCAATCGCTGCCAGCATTTCAGTGAGGTTGTCGCGTTGAGCAAGCAAGCTTTGCCTTTGCCTCCGCAAATGTTCTATGTCTGAGGCACCGCCATCTAGCAGCTGTTTAATATCGGTCAATTTCATACCGGTGGCGCGGTAGATCAGAATCTTCTGCACACGGGCACAGTCCTGTTCGGTATAGAGCCGGTAATTGGACCAGCTGCGCCACGTGGGAGATAGCAAGCCTTGTGCCTCCCAGTGGTGCAAGGTGCGCACCGTAATGCGAAAAAGCGCTGCTACCTCGCCAACGGTATAAAGAACTTCATCGATGTCGTCCATGGCTACATTGTCGCGCCTAACGCCACGTCAGGGTCAACCTCAAAGAAAAATCTGCAGAAACTATTGCCAGAGTGTTGGGTTTATGCAACACTTGGGTGCATGACAGCAAACGACGCCCCAGTTTCAACAACGATCCGCGCCAAACGGTTCCGCCGTCCCGGCCCCACCCGTGGATTAATCGCGTCAATGTATGGCTGCGTAGCTGTATCCGTGATTTTCCTCATCCTCGCATTGGCACTTTCTTCTCACTGGGCACTGTTGGGAATGTCTATAACAATGGTGCTTTCTTGCATTCCATGGACCATTCTGCGGGTATCCATTGATTCCAAAGACCGCAAGCCGCTGTCCTCTCTTGATGAGTACGAGGCCCAGGTCCTCGACCAGTGGCGCCGCAGGGCCTTCAAGCTGTCTACTTCCCTGCTATTTGTCGGCGGTTTCGCCACGCTCCTCGTGGGAAATTGGTTTTTCGGAGGAGGGATTACCGGCACTATTGGTACCAAATACTTACTTGGGGCCGGCTATTTTCTGCTTTTTAGCTTCTTCATCTCTACCACCCTGCCCGCCGTCGGCTACGCACTAACCTTCAACCAGAACACGGAGCACTAATATGCCCACTTTGACCATTGACCACCTCAATAAATCCTTCGGGGAGACGCAAGCCCTGCGGGATATGACCTTTAGCGTTGGCGAGGGCGAAATCTTCGGGTTTGTCGGCTCCAACGGCGCCGGAAAGTCCACCACCATGCGCATTGCACTAGGTGTGCTGGCGAAAGACTCCGGCGAAGTCTACTTTGATGACGCCCCGATTAATGACGATAACCGCCGCCGCATTGGCTATATGCCGGAAGAGCGCGGCCTTTATGGCAAAGAGCCGCTGCTCAGCCAGTTGGTCTTCCTTGGCACGCTGCACGGTATGGACAAGTCTGCCGCCAAGCGCGCCGGCGCTGAGCTCCTTGAGCAGCTGGGCTTGGGCGAGCGCATGAACGATAAGCTCGATGACCTGTCTTTGGGCAACCAGCAGAGGGTGCAGCTGGCGGCCTCCCTTATCCATGATCCTGACATGCTGATTCTGGACGAGCCCTTCTCCGGCCTAGACCCGGTTGCGGTCAACGTCATGTCGGACATGCTGCGCGAGCGCGCCAATCGCGGCGTGCCCGTCATTTTCTCCTCGCACCAGTTGGACCTGGTGCAGCGCTTGTGTGACCGCGTGGGCATTGTGACGAAGGGGCATATGGTGGCTGAAGGGGGCGTCGATAAGCTGCGCAGCCAAGGCCCGCCTCGCTTCGAGGTCGCTACCCCAGCGCGCGGCTGGTACCCGGAAAGCACAGAGCTGGTGACAGAAACTGCCGATGCCGTAGTGCTCCAAGCCGATCCCGCCGTAGATGATCAGACAATCCTGCAGGCAGCCCTTGCCGCAGGCCCGGTGCATTCCTTCGGCCGCAAGATCCCAGACCTGACCGAGCTTTTCCAGGACGTCGTCACCAGCAACCAGAATGAGGAGGCCTAAGCCATGCAGTATTCTGCAATGAAGACCATCGGGGTTGTAGCCAAGCGTGAGATGGCAGTCGCACTGAAGTCGAAGATGGTAGTGGGCACAATGCTGCTACTCATCCTCGGCGCCATTATCGCACCCATTGCTATCAATTTCTTCAGCGGCGATGACGAACCGGATTCCGTAGCTATCGTGGGGATGGAAGCGTCTGCCTTTGATGATTCCGGTATCGATGCCACAGAGGCAAAAGACCGCGCGGAAGCCCAGCAATTGGTGGAAAATGACGAGGCCGATGCCGCCCTAGTACCGGCAGAGAACGACGGTTGGGATCTCCTCAGCAAGGGCGATACGCCTGCCGCGGTAACTACCACGGTCAACCAAATCGTTGCTTCTCAAGCACAAGCAACGGCGCTGGATAAGCTCAATATCGACCCGCAAGAGTTAGAAAAGGCTACCCCGTCCACCACGGTCAATCAGGTGAACCTAGAAGAAGAGGACGGCACTGAACAAAAGTTGGCCGGCGTTGCCACCGTCATGATCGGAGCCATGGTCGTAGTCTTTTCCGTCATGACTTTCGCTGGTCTGATTGGCGGCCGCGTCACCGAGGAAAAGTCCTCCCGCGTAGTGGAAATTATCCTATCTTCCGTGCGCCCAGCGGACTTCCTGGCCGGCAAGATTTTGGGCAATACCATCATCGGTTTCTTGGCCACCCTCCTCATCCTGGGCGGTGGCGCGATCTCGCTTGCTGCGTCCGGTTTGGCTAGTGACCTCGAGCTCGACTATGGCTTGGTAGCGGTCCTCCTTGTTGGCGAGATTCTAGGTCTGCTTTTCTTTGGCAGCCTCTACGCTGCAGCCGGCTCGATGGTGCAGCGCACCGAGGATCTCCAGTCCACGCAGACACCGATTCTGTTCCTTGTCTTTGCCACCATGTATGTACCGATGTTCGGCTGGATGCACCTGGATGCCACGTGGATGCAAGTCATGACCTGGTTGCCGCCGGTGTCCATGCTGGTCGCTCCGCTGCAGGTGGCCGGGGGCAACCTCAGCTGGTTGGGCTTGCTAGCTAGCTATGTGCTCATGGCTGTGGTGACCGCACTGATTATCGTGCTAGTCGGTCGCATCTACCGCCGCGCCATTTTGAATAATGGACGCAAAATGACCTGGCGCCAAGCCTTGGGCAAATAAAAATAATCCGGCTCCCCGCCGATTGTGCGGGAGCCGGATTCTTCTATGTGCCGAAGCTACTGAGTGATGAACTCATTGGTGATCGGCTGGGTGATGTCCAAGGTGCCGTGCTCGATGTAGTACATGCCGAGGAACATGGCTGCCAGCATCACTACGGATAGCAGCATGGAAGGAATCCACTGAAGGAATACTGGAACCCAGCCATTGCCCTTATCGCGAGCTGCTGCTTCGCGCTGTTCCTGAGCCTCACGCTCGTTCATAATGATAAAACCTTTCGATCCACCGAGGATTAACTACGGATATCTTAACAGTTAAGTGATTACAAGGCCGCATTCCTCGCACTTTTGATTGACGCCGAAGTCCGAACTCTAGATCCCCGGGTCCTCGTTATTAAGCAGCGCCTCTACGAAAGACTCGCGATCCGCGAGCATGCGCTCGATGTCTTCCTCCGCACCTACGATCCACAGCTCGGTGTCTTGGTCGTAGGTCAGCGCGGAGTCTGGGTACGCCTCTAACACCTCTTCCATTGCGGCGACTTGTTCTGCGCTAGCCGTATCCTCCAAGTGCGCCTCGGGGTCGCCGATTCGTGGGCTAAGCTCCTCCAGCGCGGTGATGCCGTAGGTTTTATATTGCTTTTTTGGGTGCTCAAAGAGCTCTTGGCCCATCATGGAGCTTAATCCTTTCCGTGTAGTAGTGAATCCGGCACATACCCCTCGTAGCCTGGCAGGTTAGTCACCTGCACAACTCCGGTGAAAAAGCGCTTAAGCGCCGGGATATCCTCGGGCTGCAAGTGATCAAAGACCATGCGCCGCACCGATTCCACGTGTTCGGGGGCGGCGCGGCGTAGGTGTTCTAAACCGGCGTGCGTTACGCACACATTGATACCGCGGGCATCGTCCTCGTCCGGTTCCTTAAACAATAGGCCGCGCTTTTCCATTCGGGTTACCTGGTGCGAGGCCCTAGAGCGGCCCCACTCTAGCTGCGTGCACAACTCACGCAGGCGCAGGCGCTGTTCGGGCGCCTCTGAAAGAGCGACCAAGACGGCAAACTCGGAGGCAGAGACTTCCCCGCCGGCTTTCAGCGTTTCATCCATTCCCCTATCTATTTTGCGCACAGCGGCAAGCAACAGGCGCCATAGCTCCTGTTCTTCGTCGTTTAACCAGCGAGTTTGATAAGGCATGGGGCCTAGATTACCCCTTTGAGGGAAGCTATGTCGCGCTCGTCGCGTCCCGGCACCCGAGAGTAGCGCTCCGGCATGCAGGTAAAGACCAATACCTGATTGTCCCGGCCGACATGGGAAAAGAGCGTGGCCATAAGTTGCAGACGGTGCGCGTCAGTAGAACCCAGCGCATCGTCGACGATGACCGGTACCGACTCCGCCCCCACTAATTGCACAATGGCAAAGCGGGTGAGGATGGCCAATTGCTCGCGGGCACCACCAGAAAGACTAGCCAAACTTACCGTCTCATTGTCCTGAGTGCGAGCGATCACACGTAGATCTTCATCCAGCTCAAAGGTGATTTCTCCACCATAAACGGTGCGCGCCAACTGTGAGAGCGCAGCCACGAAGGGCGCGGCGTAGCGCTGGCGGGCGGCATCGCGGTGCTTGAGCAATATTTCGCGCAGGTAACGGGCTGCTTGGGCGCGCTTGTCGACGCTCTCGTACACCGCCCGAGCCATATCTACCGCCGCGGTGGCCTGCTGTGCGCGCTCGGCGGCACCGGAGTGGAAGTTCACCTCGCTAGAGAGCCGGCCGAGGTCCACCTCGCAGCGCTGTATGCGTTCGGTGAGGTAATCCAGATGGGATTGCGCGCCTTCCACCAAGGAGTTGGCGGTCTTAAGGTCCACAGCTTCCATCTGATCCAGTTGCCCACGCAGGTCCGCCACTACGGATTCTAGGCGGATGACCTCGGCACGCAGGTCCTCGTCGGCGGCGCGTTCACGCGCAGAGGAAAGGTCTCGAGTCACGCGCTGCGCATTTTCGCGGGCGGCCTCCAGCTCGGCATCTAGGCGCACCACCTCGTGAGCAAGGCGGCTTTCGCGATACGGCATAAGCTCACGGTCGAGCGCATCGACTTTTTCGCTCGCGGCTTCCTCTGCGGCTTCGGCGGCAGGAAGGTCTACCTCGGCGGTATCTTCAAGGTCCGCGACCTTTTCAGCCAGCGCGGAATGCTGGGAGCGCAAGCCGGCCAAGTCATCTGGACCCAGCTCGGCACTAAGCGCACGGGTAGCGGCATCGAGGGCATCGTTCTGCGCACGGTGCGTCTCATGAGCTTCTTCAGCCACAGCTACTGAACCTACGCCCAGATTATCGAGCAGCTCGTGCAGCCGGGTGCGGGCCTGTTCCACATCGCGCTGGGTGTCCTCCGCGGAATAGGAACCGGCCGAGAAGCGGGCGGTGATATCGCCGATGGTGATTACGCGGGAATCGACAAGCTCGACGGCGGTGTCCTCCCCCACCTCGATGTCCTCGCCATCGACGCGAATGGTAGAACCCGCCGGCCCAGAAAAATGTACCTTGGCGGCCGCGGCCTCGTGCAGGCGCTTGGCCACCGACAGCGCTGAGTCCGCCTTATGCAAACCGGTGATATCGGCCGCCGTCACCTCGCGGCCGCGCTGCGCAACGACGGCGCGGGCTTGATCCGCCTCGGCGGCAAGGGCGTCAAGCGATTCCAGCCGCGCGCTGAGCTGCTCAAACTTCTGCTTATCTTGCTGGCGGCGCGCTTGCTTAAGTGCGCTACGGGCCGCGGCATAGTCCTCTTTGGCCTCCGCTAGTTGCTTCTCCAGCGAGTCTTTGGCCGCGGCTTCTTCTTTCGCCTTGTCTTGAGCGGCGGTGAGCTTGTGCTGGGCCGCCTCGGTGGCCACGGCAGCTTCCTCGGCGGCGGTGACGAGCTCGGCGCGCTCGGTGACTGCGGATTGCGCACGAGCGAGATCGTCCGTGGCACGCTCAAGCGCGGCTTTATGGGAGTCCAGCTTGGCCTGCGCGGTCGCGGCTTCCTCGGCCCGCGACTGCTTGTCAGTGAGATCGGCCTGCGCAGCGGGAAGTTCGGATTGGGCGGCGGCTTGGTCGCGCTCGAGTTGCTCATAGCGCTCGACCACGGAGTCGAGCTCACGCAGTACGCGGGTAGCCTCTGCGTATTCTTCTTCGGCGCGGGACAGGGCTTCGGCAGATTCTTTGTACTCGCCGGCCGGATTCCCCTTCGCCGCGGTGAAGTAGCGCTGGTATTCCTTGTCCACGCGGGCCAAGAGCGCGGAATCATCGCCGGAGACCTCTTCTTCGGCAAGACCCGATTCGCGCTCTAAGGCGCGGGTGAGGCTAGGAATGCCGACGGCAGAAATGGCCTCGCCGGTGTCGTCTTGGCGCATAAAGAGGGCATCGACAAGCGAGCGATCCAAGTGCTCTGAAAGGATACGCTCCAGTTCATCGTCGGCCTGACTGCCGGTAAATTGCGCCGGCCGTGGTGCAGTGACATTAAGCTCGCACGACTTCTTAGATAGCCAGCGTTTGGCAATGCGGAAGCGGTACTCCCCTACGCTCAGCTCGGCCGTAACTTCCGGGGCAACGTCCTTGCCCACCGGCTGCAGGGCGCGAATTCGCTTGGAGCGGCCGCTATGTTTTTCGGTGAGCACCACGTCAAGCGCCTCCACGATGGTGGACTTGCCTGCCTCGTTCTCGCCGTGGATGACCACGACGCCGGTCTCAGGCAGCTCATCGAGGGCCAAGTGCTCAATACCGCGGACATTGGTGAGTTCTAGGCGGTGTATGCGCATTAGGACTGTCCCTCCAGGCGGAATAGCAGGTTGGCGGCATCGCGGGCGACGGGATCCTCACGGTTATCCAATAGTTCATGCAGCGCCTCGGCCGCGTAGCCGGAAATATCGAGGCTGGCCAATTCTTCTTCGCTGGGTTCCAGGTAAAGGTCCATGGTGCGCTCACGCGGACGCAGGGACGCAAACACAGCCTCGTACTCATCCAATCCGCGCTGCAGGCGGGCATGCGCCTCGACCCCGAGCGTACCGCGCAGACTATATTTCACGGCCGTGCGCACCTTATCCGGGTACTCGCCCAGGCGCGCGAGGAAGCGCTCCACGTCTTCGGCGGAGTCCACGGCAGCGTCGAGGGCTTCAAAGGTCCAGCGGCCGATGCGGCGCTTCTCGACGTCCACCTCATCCCCCACGCGCACCACCAGCGCATTGCCGGAATCAGATTCGCCGCCGCCAGTACTCGTTTCCTTATAGTCCGTGGTCTCCGGGCTACCAGAGAACCACACTCGGCCGGTGGTGCCGAGGCTCGCAGTGGAGTGGGTATCACCGAGCGCTAGGTAGTCGATGACCCCGCGGTCCAGGCAGTCCTCGACGAAGGCAAGGTCAATGGTATCGGCGTCATCCTCGCCGGAGCGGGAATCCACCTGGCCGTGGCCGACGGCGATGCGAATGCCCGCAGCCGGCTCCAACGGTTCGAGCGCTTGGCGGACCAAGTCGTGGTTCGCGCGCTTGGACAGGTACGGCGCACCGACCAACTCCACGCCGGGTGCGACCTCGATGGGCTCCGAGTCTGCTATGACGTGGACATTGTCCGCGCTGGCCTTATAAAAGACCGAATCCGCCACCAGCGGGTCGTGGTTGCCGGGCAGGACATAGACCGGCACCGGCAGGCGCTTGAACGTCTCCGTGGCGCGGGCGAGCATTTCGCGCGAGAGGGAATTATGCTCAAAGACGTCGCCGGCCACGATGATGAACTCCGCGCCGGTGTCCTCAGCCAGTTCTCCTAGCCGCACGATTGCGGCCTCGCGATCATCGTTAAAGCGGCCCTGGGCCTCACCCTTCAAAAACCACCGGGTCATGCCCAGCTGAAAATCGGAGGTATGGATAAACGTGGTAACAGTCATTAGTGCGAGAGGTGATAGTAGAGGTCTTCAATATCGGATACCGCGCGCAGGAGATCCAGATTGGTGTGTGAAACCGAGCGCATGGCCTTGCGCAACAGGTCCGGATCGGAGTCATCGATGGCTGGGGCTATCTTGGGCTGCGGCAGCTTCGGCAGCTCGCGGCCGTTCCAGAAGATGTCATTCTTTTCTTCCTCGGACAGGTCGCTCGGGGTAAAGCTTTCGCGGCTGACCGTCTTGGCCTGCTCTAAGACCATGCGCTCGAGACGGACAAAATCCAGACCACGCATATTAAAGATGACGGCTGGGTCCGCATCAGCACGGGTGGCGAGCTTATCGCCCACCGCCACGATGTGCTTGCACACGTACTCGCCGTCTGGGCAGTCGCAGGTCAGGCGGAGGTCTTCGGCTTCGGGGGCGAAGAGGGTGTCCAGGGCGGCGTCGGAAAGCATGCCCTTGCGCGCATTGGCCACAGAATTGGGGGTGCGGGCGAACTCGGTGGCCAGCTGGGCAATATCATCGTTATTGCGGTACGGCAGCTGGATGAGCACCGCAAAGGGCTCATTCTGGGAGCCAGCCACGCGGCCGTGGATGGCGCCGTTGCGCACCTCGAGGCCTACGACGTGTCCGCCCTCGGCATACTGACGGCCGCGGGTAATCCGGCCGCGGTCCGCACCGTGGGAGGTAAAGGCCGCGATTCGCGAAGCCGTAGTGGACAGGATGCGCCCGCTGCGGTCGACGTGATTGACTTCGGCCGGGGTGCTTACCCGCTTACGGGTTCCAAAATTGGCATAGATGACGTTGTCGTCGCCTTTGACGGCCATGGATTACTCCCTCCCCCGGTAGCTCATGAGTGCGGCCAGCTGATCTGGGTCCAGCTCGGTGAGCCAGCCCTCGCCTTCGCCCACCACGGCGCCGGCCAGCTGCGTCTTACCGTCCAAGATATCCTGGATGGATTCCTCCAGCGTACCTGCGGTGATCATCTTATATACCTGCACATTGCGACGCTGGCCAATACGGAAGGCACGGTCCGTCGCCTGGTTTTCCACCGCCGGATTCCACCAGCGGTCCATGTGCACGACGATAGAGGCGGCCGTCAGGTTCAGACCGGTGCCGCCGGCTTTGAGCGAAAGGATCATCGCCGGCGGTCCGTCCTCGGACTGGAAATCTTCCACCATCTGGTCGCGCTTATTCTTGGTTACCCCGCCGTGGAGGAAGGGGATATCGCGGCCCAGCTGGTCACTCAGATAGGGCTGCAGGATATCTCCAAAGGCCTTGTACTGGGTAAAGACGAGGAATCGCTCGCCGGATTCGGTGGCCTCGTCCACGATGCGCATGAGCTCTTTGACCTTGCCGGAGCGATGCTTGCCCTTCAGCGTCACCGATGAGTTATCGCCCAGGTAATGCGCGGGGTGATTACAAATCTGCTTAATGCGGGTTAGCGAGGCCAGCACCAAACCGCGCTTATTGATGCCCGTAGCCTCCTGCAGGTCCTTCTTTACCTGGTTGACCAGTGCCTTATACAGGGCAGCCTGCTCGGTGGTCATGGATACGGTGAGGATCTGCTCGGACTTTTCCGGCAAGTCATCGATGATATTCGGGTCCGTCTTGACGCGGCGGAGGATAAACGGCGCGGTGAGCTGGCGGAGGCGCTCAGACATCTCCTCGTCATTATTGCGCTCGATGGCCTTGGCAAAGTGATTGCGGAAAAACGAGGCGGTGCCCAGCACTCCGGGATTGCAAAAATCCAGGATGGAGCGCATCTCGGAGAGTCGGTTTTCCACCGGGGTGCCGGTCAGCGCCACGCGGTGCTCTGAGGGCAGCGAGCGCACGGCCTTGGACGAGCGAGTCGCGGAGTTCTTGATGGCCTGGGCCTCATCGAGAACAACGCGCTGCCAGGCCACCTCGCCCATGTCATTAAAGTCGCGGCCCACGGTGCCATAGGTGGTGATGACGAGGTCGCACTCGCTGGCCTCCTTAAAAAAGTCCTCGCCGCGCGGGCGGCTCGAGCCGTGCTGCACCATGACCTTAAAATCTGGAACGAAGCGCTGAGCCTCGCGGGCCCAGTTGCCCACCACGGACGTTGGTGCCACCACGAGCGTGGGGCCGGTCTGCTCGCCGCGCTCCTTCTCCACTGCAAGGAGGGAGAGTAGTTGGAGGGTTTTGCCGAGGCCCATGTCGTCGGCAAGCACGGCACCAATGCCACTGCGCGACATCCAATATAGCCAGTCGACGCCGCGGCGTTGGTACTCGCGCAGCTCCGCATGTACGGATGCGGGAATCTCCACGCGCTCTGGGGCAACCTTATCCACCCCGCCGAGCAGCGCCGTGTGCCAGGTGCTGCCGGTGAACTCGATGGGCTCTTGGGTCATGGACTCTAGCGCCAGCTCGCGCAGTTCGGCCACGGTGACCTGTTCGTGCTCCTCGCCGCCCTCGTTGAATTCTTGGCGGCGGCGCTCCACGTCCGCCATCAGGGCTTCCCCCCCTGGCTGGTCGAGCTGCTTGGCCATTTCCGCGGAGGCAGCTAGCTGCTCGAGCTCCTTCTTCTTGCGCGCGATGGACTTCTGCTTCAGCGCGTCCATATAACCGGAGACTTGGGAGACCACCTGCTTATCGGCCATGACCCACTTGCCGCGCAGCTGGATGAGGCCGGACTTGGAATTGACCAAGTCCTCCATCTCTTCCTCAGTCAGTTCCACATCGCCCACGGACATGCGCCAGTTATAGTCCACCAGCTTATTCATGCCGATGTGCTTCTTCGTGGCGGCTTCAGCCGGATCGCGGGCCTCGTGGGTTTCCAGCTTGGCCTTAGTTTCCATCTGGGCCCACGCCTTGGGCAGCATGACGGTCACGCCGCTGGCCTTGAGCTTATCCACCTCGTGGGTAATAAAATGAGTGAGCTGGTGGGTTTCAAGGTAGACGTCCCAGTCGCCGTCGCCAGGCTGCGGCAGCTGCGCGGTCTCCCCCAGCGTGGGTGCGATGCGCACGGCTTTGCGGTGGGCCTCGCGCAGCTTTTCCACACTCGCCCTATCCAAACTCTGCGCCGACACCGGCCGCGGAGAATCCGTGCCCGAGCGTACCCGCACGCGCACCGGCCACTTGGCTGCATCCGGGTCATCGTCAAGCGGTTCCTCCACGATGTAGACCAGCTGGAGTTCTACCTCGTAAATGGAATTCTTCCATTCATTGAGCCCGCGCAAAAGCTGCGCGCGTCCACGCCGGATCGGCCGCGTATCGAGCAACGCGCGGGCGAATTCGTGCCATGGCATTGGCCGCGGTGCTTCCGCCACCGGCCGCAGCTCGCGGAAGGCAATCCAATGCGTCAGCTCATCGGCCATATCATCCGACAGCGCCCGATTATTCACGTGCAAGATGCCCGGCGCAGCTGCCATCATCTCCGCAAGCCATCCGCGCTCACCCAGGCCGGAGGCCAGCTGCCACATGGGGAACCACTCATTGGCTTCGTAAGCAAGCCGGAAGGTCACGCGCCCGGCGCGCACGAACTTGCACAGCCCACTGTAAGCATGGATCAGCCATTGGAGATCCGGCGCGATGGTGGCGGGCGGCTTGTGATTCAGGTGTTCCATTTGAGCAAGCGCCGCCACAGCCTCTTCTGGGCCGAACATTGCCATCGGCACCATCAAGGACACATCCTTACCCTTGGGCGTGCGCAGCGATACCCGAGCTCGGTTGCGGAAGGATTTCTTCGCCAAGATGGACTCCACCGCTGGCGGGAAGGTGCCCTCAGGAACGGCGTTGGGCATGACAATCTTGTGCCCTTCTACCTGTTCAATCCATAGACTAAGTCCCGTAACGGGGAGCCACAGTCCATGCACGAGGTAAGAAGCCATAGCCGCCAGCATAGCAGCCCTTCCCATTTTGTTACATGCTCGTTATGTTCCCCCCTTTTCCCAGTTGAACGATAGAAAATCCATACGGAGACATGCGCCACACCTGTATTCTCGCTTGGGTTAACCTTGTGACCTCGTTAACGTGGGTATGTCCTACAGATCACTACAAGGAGTAATGTCCTACAGATCACTACAAGGAGTAAAACGTGCAAGATTCAACTTGGTACGTCATTGCGATGATCGTGTACCTCTTCGCAATGGCAGCCATTGGCTATTGGAGCTACAAACAAACCGACCAATATGACGATTATGTTTTGGGCGGCCGTGGCCTGCACCCATTCGTAGCGGCTCTTTCTGCTGGCGCATCCGATATGTCCGGCTGGCTACTGATGGGCCTGCCCGGCGCCCTATTCCTTTCCGGTATGTCCGAGCTGTGGATGGCCATCGGCCTGCTCGTCGGTTGCTGGGCTAACTGGAAGTGGGTCGCACCCCGCCTGCGTTCTTACTCAGAAATCGCGGCCAACTCCATCACCGTGCCGTCCTTCTTTGAAAACCGCCTGCACGATAAGTCCCGCCTGCTGCGCATCATCTCCGCGGCCATCATTATCTTCTTCTTTACCTTCTACGTCTCCTCGGGCATGGTTTCCGGTGGCCGCTACTTCGAGTCCACCTTCGGTGGTGACTACCTCACCGGTATGCTCGTCATCGCTGCGGTGACCATCTTCTACACCTTCGTCGGCGGCTTTTTGGCGGTGTCTTATACGGACGTCGTCCAGGGCGTTCTTATGTTCGTCGCCCTGATGATCGTGCCGATTATGGCCATTGTCTCTCTCAGCGATCCGTCTTCGATCTTCACGTTTGCCGCAGATAATCCTTATGGCACCGATGGCGTAGTGGAAAATGACAGCTACTTCTCTATGTTCGCGGGCGTTTCCGCTGGCGTCATCATCGGCAACCTGGCTTGGGGCCTGGGCTACTTTGGCCAGCCGCACATCGTGGTCCGCTTCATGGCGCTGCGTAAGCCTTCCGACGCCAGCCAAGGCCGCTTCTACGGCGTAACTTGGATGGGACTATCCGTCATCGGCGCTATCTTCGTCGCCCTATCCGGCACCGTTTACTTCACCCAGACCGGCCACAGCATCACCGACCAGGAAAACTTTGAAACCATCTTCCTGGATATGGCGCAGGCCATGATGCACCCACTGCCCGCAGGCTTCGTCCTGACCGCGGTTCTAGCCGCCATTATGTCCACCATGTCGTCCCAGATGCTCGTCGTCTCTACTTCCCTCATCGAGGACCTCTTCCTCATCTTTGCCAAGAAGAAGCCAGGCGAGCAGGTCCTCATCAACCTCTCCCGCACCGCCATCGTAGCTATCGCGGTCATTGCCGCCCTGCTGGCAATCAACCCATCTGACTCCATTTTGGGTCTGGTTGGATTCGCTTGGGCAGGCTTCGGCTCTGCCTTCGGCCCGATCATCTTGCTCTCCCTGTACTGGAAGCGCCTCAACTCCGCCGGTGCGATTGCCGGCATGCTTACCGGTGCCATCGTTGCTATTGGCTGGGGTATGTCTCCGCTTTCCGACGTCCTCTATGAAATCGTCCCAGGCTTCTTCCTGGCCCTCATCGTGGCAGTTATTGTCGCCAAGCTCACCAAGGAGCCTAAGCCAGAGGTTGTGGCCGAATTTGAAGAGTCCACCAAGCTGGCCAAGCTCGTGGAAAATAACTCCAACCTCGACTTCGAGGAAGCAGCAGAGAAGGTCACCGATAAATAGTCGGAACCAACGCGGACTCCGCGCAGTCCAATAGGACATGAAGTCCTATTACCTGGCCGCGCTATCATGCGTCACCGTCCTTATCGGCGCATGGTATGCGTGGCCTTTTCCACGTTTTGATGTAGCTACCCTCCCAGCCCGGCCCGAGGCCACCGGCTACAACCGCGAAGACTTCGGCATTTGGCAGCCCCACGGTGCCTGCACCACACGCGAGATCATTCTAGAAAGCCAGGCCAGCGATCCCCTCCACGGCTGCCATGCCCGTAGCGGAACTCTCTATGACCCTTATAGTGGCACCACTATTCCTGCTACCTCACCCATTGAGATCGACCACATTTTTCCCCTCTCCGCGGCCTATGACATGGGTGCTTCCGAGTGGGACCGCGAAACCAAGGTCCGCTTTGGCAACGATCCGCTCAACCTCGTAGCCACCAGCCGTGAGCTCAACCAAGAAAAGTCAGATTCCCTCCCTGCGGAATGGCTTCCCCCGGCCAACCGTTGCGACTACTCGCGCCGCCTCGCCGACATCGCCCGCAAGTACTCCCTTCCTCTACCCTCCAAGGATGTACGCGCGATGCAAAGGCAATGTCGGTTAGCCCTCCTGACTGGAAATTGATTAGGGTTGACGTGGCAACTTTCCGCGATTGAAGGGTTCTTTCAATGACTTCTTTCCTTGTATTCCTCCACGTGGCCGCGGCCATCCTCTTGATTGGCCCGGTGTGTGTATCCACTTCCTCCTACCAGACCCAAATGGCGAAGGCAGCACAAGGTGACCAAGCAGCCCTTGGCTCCGCCCGCGTCCTGCATAACATCACTAATACCTACGGCTATATTTCTGCCATCGTGCCTATCCTGGGCCTCGGCGTATTCCTTTCCGATATCGACGCCTACAAGTCCGCGGTCAATTTCCACATCGCTATCCTCGTGGCCATCATCGCGTGGTGCCTGTTGTTCTTCGTTATTCTGCCTAAGCAGAAGAAGGCAATGGCCGCCCTCGAGTCCACTGAATCCTTCGACTACGCGGCAGCAAAGAAGCCACTGTCCGCATTCGGCGGCGTGTTCAACCTGCTGTGGATTGTCTGCCTTATCCTGATGTACGTCAACTTCTAAGTGGCCTTCTAAGAAGCCATTTATTCCTCTGGGACAGTGTCTTCACTGTCCCTTTTCTCGTTTTTGAGCTCCTCCTTCAACTTTTGTGCATCTTCGTGCGCATTTTCTCGATGCCGCCGCGTCGCCTGCGCCACCGTCTGTGCCCACCGCCGGTTCTTCGGTGCAAGAGGACCGCTAGCCTCGTCATAGACCCAAGTGGAATCCTCAAAGAGCCAGACGACGTCCCCGCTAATCGGGTCCTTAATATAGAAGGCTCGTCCATCGGTCTTTATGTTGTGGTGGTGTTGACAAAGGCAGGTCAAATTTGCTGCAGAGGTAGGACCCCCTTCGGCAAAATCGTGTCGATGGTCCATCTGGGAAGCCATCGCCGGCCGCGTACATCCAGGCCACCGGCAGGTTCCATCGAGCCCTTCCACAAAGGCACGGATATGCGGCGGTGTGACGTAGTTTCCGCTTTCATCCTCCGCTGCTGCATCCATGTCGCGCACGGTCGTGGCGCGCGACTGCATGTCATCCGCAACCTCCGGCGAAACCCAACCCAGGTTTTGGACGAAAGCAGGCGCATCCGGCAGGTCGCAGCGGTACATATTAAGCACCACTTTTGCCTTGGCCTCAGCCGCGCCAGTAAGCAACTCGACCGCCGCTTGCGCCAAAGGAATGTCCTTCTCCGCGGCCACACCGCGAATATTTCGGTCGATGATTTCGGCAGTCTCTAAGCCCACGTCGAGACAAACGGCGGCCCACTCCCCGCCCGTGGGCTCCAGGTGATAAGTCTCTTTGCGCCGCGGGTCGCGTGCGGCGATGGTTGGATCAAGGCGGACAATGAGCTCCCGCAGCTTTCGCCGCAGGTTGCGATGGGACGGTAATTTTTGGTTGGGGCGTTTGGGGGTGAGGTAGGTGGTTAATTCGGCGTCGATAAGCAGGCATTGTTCGGTACCAATCTCGCCCAACTTGGACAGCGTCTGGTCAATAGTAATTAACCGGTCTAAATCTAAGTGATAAAGCTCTTCCTGCCGGGCTTTAAGGCGCGGCAGCTCCTGTAATCGCTCAAAGGCGAAAATAATATTTCTAATTCGGGACTGCCGCGTTCCAGTGAGATCCGACAGTGATTGGCTAATTATTTCGATATCATCATCCGGGTCTGGATGCAGGCGCTTCCATAGGAGGTATTCGGCTTTGCGGATGTCTGTAGCTGCTTATGAGGTGGAATTTGCTGGATTGGTATTGGCAAAGTAAGGCGCATTCATGGACTTCCCCCGCAGAAGTTTCTCTAGAACATGTTTGCGCTTTCAGTATACAAAACCCCTCCGACACCCTACCCCCGTTTATAGTAAAACCACAGGTCAAAGGGCGCGAAAAAATGGGCCTCCGAAGAGGCCCATTGAGTCGAAAATGCTAGTCGCGCCAGCGTCCACCGCGCTTGCGTCCGCCGCCGTGATCACGGCGTGGCGGGCGGCCGGTGTCCTTTTGAATCTTGATCAGCTGGCCGGAAATGCGGGTATCCTTCAGTCGGTCCAGTACTGCCGGGTCAAGGTTCTTTGGCAGGTCAACCAGGGTATGGCCCACTGCGATGGTGATACGGCCGAAGTCCTTGGCAGACAGGCCACCCTCGTTGGCAATAGCACCCACGATGGCTCCCGGGCGCACATTTTGCCGCTTGCCGACGTCCAGTCGGTACGTCTCAAAGTCTCCGTCCGGCCGCTTAGGACCACGGCCCTTGCCGCCGCCCTTGAAATCGCGCTTGCGATCGTCGCGGCGGTCGCGGTCGCGCTTCGGCTTCGGCAGGGGCTTGTCTTCCATCAGGAAGTTCTTGCCGCCTTGAAGCATGACAGCGAGGGCCGCGGCAATGTCATCCATGGCCGCGTTATTGTCCTCGGAGTACTTGCGCACCAGGGTGCGGAAGAAGTCCGCCTGCTTATTGTCCATGGAGTTGGTAATGGACTGCGCGAACTTTTCCTTGCGCTTTTCATTGACTTCATCGACGGACGGCAGGTCCATCTCTTCCAGACGGGCGTTGGTCACGCGCTCGATGGAGCGCAGCATGCGACGCTCGCGCGGGGTGACGAACAGGATGGCTTCGCCAGAGCGGCCCGCGCGGCCGGTGCGGCCGATGCGGTGCACGTAGGACTCGGTATCGTTCGGGATATCGAAGTTGACCACGTGCGTGATGCGCTCGACGTCGAGGCCACGGGCGGCGACGTCGGTAGCCACGAGGATGTCTAGGCGGCCATCCTTGAGCTGATCGACGGTGCGCTCACGCTGCGCCTGCGCAATATCGCCGTTGATGGCGGCGGCGTTGAAACCGCGGTCACGCAGGGTCTGGGCTACCTCTTCGGTCTCGTGCTTGGTGCGGCAAAAGACGATAATGGCGTCGTAATTGATGACCTCAAGGATGCGGGTGAAGGCATCCATCTTTGCGCGGTGCGGAATGAGGAGGAAGCGCTGCGTGATGTTGTCATTGGTGCGGCGCTCGGACTTCACCGTGACCTCAGCGGGGTTATCGAGGTACTGCTTAGAGAGGCGCCGGATAGCGTTCGGCATCGTGGCCGAGAAAAGCGCCACCTGCTTGCGGTCCGGGGTGTCCTCCAAGATGCGCTCGACGTCTTCTTGGAAGCCCATGTTCAGCATCTCATCGGCCTCATCGAGGACGAGGAACTGCAGCTGGGACAGGTCCAGCGAGCCCTTCTCTAGGTGGTCGATGACGCGACCCGGGGTGCCCACGATGACCTGCGCACCGCGGCGCAGACCGGATAGCTGAATGCCGTAGGCTTGGCCGCCGTAGATAGGCAGCACCTCGACGCCTTTGAGAGACTCGGCGAAAGATTGGAAGGAGTCCGCCACCTGCAGGGCCAGCTCGCGGGTTGGGGCGAGCACGAGTGCCTGCGGATGGCGGGCCTTGGTGTCAATCTGTGACAGAACCGGCAGCGCGAAGGCTGCGGTTTTGCCGGTACCGGTCTGGGCAAGGCCGACTACGTCGCGGCCTTCCATCAAGATCGGGATGGTTTCTTCCTGAATGGGGGACGGCTTGGTGAAGCCTACTTTCGCAACGGCCTCCAGAATTTTCTCTGGCAGGCCAAGATGCGCGAACCCCTGGGAGTTGTCGTTGGCTGAATCTTGGGACTCAGCGCCGGTGTCCTCAGAAGTATTCGCAGCCCTGGTGTCCTTGGTGACACCTTGCGAGTTGTCCTGAGATTCCGACTTATTAAAATCTTCCGGCTCGTTGACGCCGCCGGTGGCGTTATCGGTAATGCTCATTGCTTCACCAACCCTACGCGATTGCCGCCCCAAACTCCATATCCTAAGCGCCCGCGACGAAAGTGCGGTAGCTCAGCGGCATGCCCGGGCGGTAGGCCAAGTGCACGGCGCTGGGGGCGTCGAGCACGTGCAGGTCCGCTGCGGCGCCCTCCACAATGGTGCCCTTAGCAGGGCGGCCCTGCGGGTCGAGGCCATTGCCAACGTTGTGGCGGCGCAGGGCGGTCGCCCCACCGGTGGTGGCGGCGTGAATGGCCTCATCGACGGAGAGGTGTTGCTGCAGGACCGCGGTGGTCACGCAGTAGTTCATCGAGGAGGTATAGGACGTGCCAGGGTTGAGGTTGGAGGCAATGGCGAGGGTGGCGCCGGCGTCGAGAAGCTTGCGGCCTGGGGCGAGCGGCTCGCGAGTCGACAGGTCACAGGCCGGCAGCATGGTGGCTACGGTATCGGAATTGGCCAGCAGCTCGACATCCTCGTCGCTCAAGTGATTAACGTGGTCTACCGAGGCGGCGCCCAGTTCGACGGCTAGGGCCACGCCCGGGCCCTCGCCCAGCTGGTTGCCGTGCACACGCAGGCCAAGGCCCAACTTCTTACCGGCTTCCAGCACGCGGCGGGATTGTTCCTCGTTGAAGGCACCGCGCTCACAGAAGACGTCGATCCACTGCACATAGGGGGCAACGCCTTCGAGCATGGGGCCAACGACCTCATCGAGATACTCCTCCGCGTCCGCTCCCGGCGGGACCAGGTGCGCGCCCAAGAAGGTCACGTCATCGACGTGGCGGGAGGCTACCTTGGCGGCCTCCACCTCGGACTCGGTGTTAAGGCCGTAGCCGGTCTTGGTCTCGAAGGTGGTGGTGCCACCGCGGCGGCCGGCGGCTACGCGGTCCGCCACCAGCTTGTCCAGGCGGTCGGTACCGGCTTGGCGGGTGGCGTCCATGGTCACCGCGATGCCGCCTGCTTCATAGGAACCGCCGGAGATGCGGGCCTCGAATTCGGCGGAGCGGTCACCATCGAAGACCATGTGGGTGTGCGAATCTACCCAGCCGGGCAGGACGGCACGGCCGCCCAGGTCCACCTTTTCGTCGGCCGCCGGCGCCTCGGAGGCTGGGCCGACCCAGGCGATGGTGCCGGATTGGGCGATAATTGCGGCGTCGTTAAGCGTGCCGCGCTCGCTGACCGTACGGAGTTCTGAAATGCCGGTAAAAAGTGTGCTCATCTAGTCCCTTGCCTTGAATTCCATTGGAATGCGGACGCCGCGTTCGTCGGCGACCTCCTTCGCGCGAGTGTAGCCGGAATCGACGTGGCGGATAACGCCCATGCCCGGGTCATTGGTGAGCACCGCGCGCAACTTGGCCGCGGCGAGCTCGGTGCCGTCTGCAACGGTGACCTGGCCTGCGTGGATGGAGCGGCCCATACCCACGCCACCGCCGTGGTGGAGGGAAACCCAGGTAGCGCCGGAAGATACGGCAGTCATGGCATTGAGCAGCGGCCAGTCAGCCACGGCATCGGTGCCATCGAGCATGGCCTCGGTTTCGCGGTATGGGGATGCCACGGAGCCAGAATCCAGGTGATCGCGGCCGATGACGATCGGCGCCTTGATCTTGCCCTCGCGCACAAGGTCGTTGAAGAGCAGGCCGGCCTTGTGGCGCTCGTTGTAGCCCAGCCAGCAAATGCGTGCTGGCAGGCCCTCGAACTCGACGTACTCTTCGGCGGCATCGAGCCAGTTGTGCAGGTGCTCGTTGTCTGGGAAAAGCTCCTTGAGCGCCTGGTCGGTGACCTTGATGTCCTCTGGGTCGCCGGAGAGCGCGGCCCAGCGGAAGGGGCCTAGGCCCTCGCAGAAGAGCGGGCGGATATAGGCCGGAACGAAGCCAGGGAACTCGAAGGCGCGCTGGTAGCCGGCCTTGCGAGCCTCATCGCGGATGGAGTTGCCGTAGTCAAAGACCTCGGCGCCCTCATCCTGGAATTCGACCATGGCCTGGACCTGAGCGGCCATGGATTCGCGGGCCTTCTTGGTAAAGGTGGTTGGGTCTGCCTTGGCCTCGTTATGCCAGTCCTCCACGGTGATTTCAGAAGGCAGGTAGGACAGCGGATCGTGTGCGGAGGTCTGATCGGTGACGATGTCGACGGTAAATTCCCCGGCGCGCTGGCGGCGCAAAACCTCTGGGAAGACCTCGGCGGCGTTGCCTACCAGGCCGACAGACAGGGCCTTCTTGTTTTCCTTGGCATCCAGGACCAGCTTGAGGGCCTCATCGAGGTCGGTGACCACCTCATCGAGGTAGCGCTTATGCTGGCGGCGCTTGAGACGAGTCTCGTCCACGTCCACGATGAGGCAGGCGCCGCCGTTGAGGGTGACAGACAGCGGCTGTGCGCCGCCCATGCCACCGCAGCCGCCGGTCAGGGTGAAAGTACCGGCCAGGCTGCCGCCAAAGCGCTTCTTAGCCACGGCCGCAAAGGTCTCGAAGGTGCCCTGCAGGATGCCCTGGGTGGCGATGTAGATCCAAGAGCCGGCCGTCATCTGGCCGTACATCATCAGGCCTTCATCCTCGAGCTTGCGGAAGTGCTCCCAGTTAGCCCAGTCTCCCACCAGGTTGGAGTTAGCAATAAGTACACGCGGTGCCCACTCATTGGTCTTCCAGATGCCCACCGGCTTGCCGGACTGCACCAGCAGGGTTTCATCAGATTCCAGATCCTTAAGGGATTCTACGATGGCATCAAAAGCTTCCCAGCTGCGCGCTGCACGGCCGGTGCCGCCGTAGACCACGAGGTCCTCGGGGCGCTCGGCAACCTCGGGGTCGAGGTTATTCATGAGCATGCGCAAGGGCGCTTCGGTCTGCCAAGACTTGGCGGACAATTCGGTTCCGCGCGGCGCGCGTACTTCGCGTGGTTGAGACATGGCTTCCTTTCGTCGTGCTTTTCGACACCCTCCCAAGCCCCCTAGGCCGGTTTCCCGGGGCTGTCCCCGAGGACTTGCTCGGTGTCACATGTCATAAGGTACTGTGACCCAGCTCTGTGTACCATGACACATAAGCCCTAACTGTCTCGTATATGAGACACCCGCGGAATGATCTACGATGGCCTGCATGCGCCGGTTCATCCCCCTCCTTTCCGCGGCCCTCCTCGCCGCTTGTTCCACCCCTGCCGAGGAACCGCAGCCACCCCACTATGTAGCGCTGGGAGATTCCTATGCGGCCATGGGATCGACCACGCTGCCACTAGATCCGCCCAATACCTGCGTACGCGCACAAGATTCCTACCCCGAGCTCGCGGCCAAGGAGATAGATGCGAAGCTCACCAATGTTGCCTGCCAGGGCGCTAGCACCCTCGACGTACTCTCCTCGGCCGGCGAGCACCCCGCCCAGGTGGACGCCCTACGCGAGGACACCGATCTGGTCAGCCTATCCATCGGCGGCAATGACGCCAGCTTCGTGCGCCTTACCCAGTGCGCTACGGACGATATCTGCCAGGCGGAATCCGGCGCGCAGATTGACTTGGAAATCCGCGATCTGCCCCGCCGGCTCGACAAGGTCTATGAGGAAATCCACCACCGCTCCCCTAATGCGAAGGTCCTCGCCACCGGCTATCTGCCATTGATTAAGCCTGGAGAGACCTGCCCCTACATAGAAAAAATCCCGGCCACTGACCGGGAATGGTTGGCAGAGTCCATCGAGCGCATCAACCAGGCGGTGCGCGAGGCCGCCGAGCGCAACGGGGCTACTTACGTGCTTGCCGACGCCGCCCTAGACCACACCGCCTGCTCCCCCTCACCGTGGGTGGATTTCACAGGCCAGGAGACTGATTCCTTTCCCATGCATCCCACCCACGCGGGACAGGTGGCAATGGCCCAGGCGCTACGCGCTGCCCTCTAGTCCGGCGCGCGCGGCCTCGTCGGAACCGGGCACGCGCATCTCGAACCGCTCTGTGACCACGGTGTAGTCAAAGTAGCCCATGCGCGCGATGGGCTTAATTTTGAGGATGTCCAGTTTGCCGTCCTCGTCAATGACGGATTCATCGATGTGAATGGTCTTGACATCCGCCACCACGAGGTCGATGCTGCCCACCTTGGAATTGCCAGGCACGCGCAGCGTGGTCTTGTACTGACACTCGAACTTCACCGGCGATTCTTTCACCATGGGAATGCGGTAATTGTCCGCATATTCCTTGGTAACGGACAGGCGGTCCCACTCGCTGTCGCCATAGTCGAGCACCTGGGCGGATTTATTAACTTCCTCGCGTAGGCCATAGGTGGCCATATTCCACACGAACCAGCCGGTCTCCTCCGCGTTAAGCACCGTGTCCTTGCGGCGACCATCCGGGTACTGGTTGGCCGAAAACATCACCATGGGCGGATCGAAGGTGAGGTTTTGCCACTGGCTATAGGGAGCGATATTTTCACGGCCTTGGGTGTCGACACTAGAGAGCCAACCAATAGGTCGTGGCACCGTGCTCGCCTTAAAGGGCGAAAATGGCAAGGGGTTAGGTTCGGTCTGCGGATGCCAGGAAATGGTCGACATATTAACCACGCAGCTTTCCAGTAGCGTCCTCGACGGCGTCGATAAGAGCGCCTTCCTTGACTAGGCGTACAGTCTCCTCGATTTCCGGAGACAGGTAGCGGTCCACACCTGGACCCTCGACGGTTTCACGCAGCTTCTCAATCACCGCGCCGGTTCCCTTGGCCGGGGTGCCCTCGCGCATGTCGATGGCGCGGGCGGCGGTGAGGATCTCTACAGCGAGCACGCGCTGTAGGCCATCCACGGCCTTGCGCAGCTTGCGGGCGGCGGACCATCCCATAGACACATGGTCTTCCTGCATGGCCGAAGACGGAATGGAATCGGCCGAAGATGGGTTGGCTAGGCGCTTCATTTCGCTCACGATGCCAGCCTGGGCGTACTGGGCAATCATGTGGCCGGAGTCAACACCGGGGTCGTCGGCAAGAAAGGCATTCAGCCCGCGGTTGCGCGCCGGGTCCAGAAAGCGGTCGGTGCGGCGCTCAGAAATGGAAGCCAAGTCCGCGGTGACAATAGCCAGAAAATCGAGCGCATAGGCAACTGGCGCGCCATGGAAGTTACCATTGGAGACCACGCGACCTTCCTTGGTTACCACCGGGTTATCCACCGCGGCGGCGAGCTCGCGCTCCGCCACCTGGGTGGTATGCGCCAAGGTATCGCGGAAGCCTCCGGCTACCTGCGGGGCGCACCGCACGGAATACGCATCCTGCACCTGGTTCTTCTTGAACTCCTCGAGCGCGGCCTCCAAGATCTCAGAGCCTTCGGCCACTTGAAGAATATTCGCCGCGGCATCGGCCTGGCCTGGGTGCGGGCGCAGCTGCTGCAGGTCATCGGCAAAGACCACGAGGGTGCCCAGCAGACCCTCCACGGTCATGGCGGTGGCAATATCGGCGGTCTTTGCGGCCGCGCGCAGGTCAGTAATGGCCAAACAGAGCTGGCCGAGCATGCCATCGGTGCCGTTGATAAGCGCTAGGCCTTCCTTCTCGCGCAGCTGCAGCGGCTCGATCCCGGCCGCGGCCAAGGCTGCACCCGCATCCTGCAGCTCGCCGCTTACACGCACCTCGCCTTCTCCCAGCAGGGCGAGCGCGCAGTGAGCAAGCGGCGCCAAATCGCCGGAGCAGCCCAGTGAACCATACTCTCGCACCACCGGCACAATGCCGGCGTTAAGGGCCTTGGCATAGGTTTCCACCACCACGGGGCGCACGCCGGTGCGGCCGGTGCACAGGGTGGACAGGCGCAGCAGCATCAGTGCGCGGATAACTTCTTCTTCTACCTCTGGGCCGGTGCCTGCAGCGTGCGAACGCACAAGGGAAAGCTGCAACTGGGCGCGCATCTCTTCTGGGATATGGCGGCGAGCGAGCGCACCAAAGCCGGTGGAAATGCCATAGACCGGGGTGGGATCCTGCGCGAGTTCTTCTACGCGCTCGCGGGTGGCGGCCACCTCTTCTAAGGCTTCGGGCGCAATCTCCACCTTCGCCCCATAGCGGGCAACGGCAACGACATCCTCGATGCTCAGTGCGCCGACATTTACAGTCACGGTGGTTGGGTAGGCGCTAGGCATGGCAAAAACTCCTTGGAGTAGGGATCAATAATCAAAAATGTGTCGCGCGACAACCCAACGCGATAGATGTATGCTACATCATATTTTCACCATGCGAGGGCTCGGTCGTTAATCCGCCGCCTTCTTGCCATAAATGCGACGCGAAAGTTCTGCTGCCAAGAGCGCCAGCCGGTCAACCACCGCGGCTTCCCTGGCAAGGTTCTCCTCGTTGATGGAAAACGTGACCGCCAATGCCGCCGACGGCCGGGCGAGGTGATCCTTGACTGCCACCGCAACCGTGGCCTGCCCCTTAGATACCTCTTCCCTCTCCTCCGCCCAACCGCGCGCACGCAAGGTGCTCACCTGCTTTTTATACGGAGCGAAATAGGCAGATGCCCCCTTATCCGAAAATGCAGCGCGCACTTCACTCTCCGATTGAAAAGCCATCATGATCTTGCCGGAAGCAGTTTTATAGGCCGGCAATCGAACCCCCTTATCCGTCACCAGAGACACAGCGCCCGGCGCGCGAACCTCTTGCAGGTAGACAATTTCAGCACCAGACATGCGGGCGATGTGACCGGAGCCAGCCACGAAAGTGGCAATCTCGCGCAGCTGGCTTGTCGCCAAGCGTACGAGGGGCTGCTGGGTCGAATAAGCCGAAGCCATGGAATATGCCGCGAGACCAAGTCCGTAGGTTTGATTTTCCTCAATATGCACCACGAATCCGGATTCGACCATTTCATTAAGCAAGTGATAAGTGGACGAGCGGGGAAGGTCCAGTTCAGAACGGATGCGACTGGCAGAGATTGGGACATCAATAGTGGAAAGCAGCCGCAAGATAGCGAGCACGTTTCTCGCCGCTGGAACATGAGATTTAACCACGGTCACCCGCCTCCACTATGGAAATAACTATTACTGTACAGAAATAACTTACTTCTTAACGGTCTCACATACAAGACTTTCCGCCCGATTCGACTAGTGCTTTCCCATTCCACTCACCGTAGCCTATCCCACACAGAGTGTTACAGATTACATTCTGTCACCGAATGTGTTTCGCCTAACTTATCGGATTGGAGAACCCTATGCCCGGCCGCTACCCAGACGGAGACTTTTACGGATTCGAACAGGACCTACCCGCGGAAGAACTTGAGATTCTCCACAAGGTCCGCGATTGGACCCACGACAAGGTTCGCCCCATCGCCACCGACTACTGGAATCGCTGCGAATTCCCCCACGAGCTACTCCCCTCTATCCAAGAACTCGACATCATCAGCTTGGTTCGCCACCAGGGCCGCTCCCATCTGCTGGCTGGCCTAGTCACGGCGGAAATTCACCGCGCCGATGCCTCCGTCGGAACGTTTTTCAGTGGCCAGGATGGTCTGTTCACGGGATCCATTGAGCTTCTCGCCTCCGAGGAACAAAAGGAGCGGTGGCTCCCAGACATCTACGCGGTAAAGAAAACCGGCGTCTTCGCCATCACCGAGCCGGATGCCGGTTCCGACGTCGCGCAAGATATGTCCACCACCGCCACGAAGGTCGACGGCGGGTGGATCCTCAACGGTGCGAAACGCTGGATTGGCAACGCCACCTGGTCCGATTACGTCGTAGTTTGGGCACGCGATCCTGAAGACAACCACGTCAAGGGGTTCCTCGTCGATACCTCCTGGGAAGGCTACAAAGCCACCCTCATGCACAACCGCATTGCGCTTCGCGCTGTGCAAAATGCCGATATCACGCTTAACGACGTCTTTGTTCCAGATGATTACAAGCTGGCCCACGCCAATACTTTTAAAGACACCAACAAGGTGTTGAAGTCCGCCCGCTCCACAGTGGGCTGGCAAGCAGTAGGACTGCAAATGGGTGTACTGGATACTGCCTTGGACTACACCGGCAAGCGCAATCAATTTGGAAAGCCACTGGCTAGCTTCCAGATTAACCAGTCCAAACTTTCCACCATTTTGGGTAACCTCATCGCTTCCGAATCCATGATGGCGGCCCTTACTCGCCTGGAGGCCCGGGGAGGCACCCGCGGCGAGCACTCTGCACTAGCTAAGGCACACGTATCCAAGTTGATGCGCGAGTCCGCCGCACTTGGCCGCGAACTCCTCGGCGGAAACGGCATCATTTCTGACTACACCGCCGCCAAGCACTTCTGCGATGCCGAAGCAATCTACTCCTACGAAGGCACCTTCGATATCAACCAACTCGTTGCTGCCCGTTCCATCACCGGCATTTCCGCCTTTGTCTAAACCACTTCCCTGGAAAGGAGCTCCCCCATGGTCGATACTGGACACCCACACTCCCTCGAAGGCCTGCGTGTGCTGGATATGTCACGCGTGCTGGCAGGTCCCTTTTGCTCGATGATTCTGGCTGACTTAGGGGCCGAGGTCATCAAAATCGAAACCCCCTGGGGTGATGACTCCCGCAATTTTGGCCCAGATTTCAAAGGTGACTCAGCCTACTACCGGCTATTTAACCGGTCTAAGAAGGGCATCACCTTGAACCTCAAAGAAGAGGCAGACTTGAACACGTTGCGCGAGTTGGTGCAGCGTGCCGACGTACTGGTAGAAAACTTCCGGCCCGGCGTAATGGAAAAACTGGGCATTTCTCCAGAATCCCTTATGGAACTCAACCCGCAGCTCATCGTCACCAGCATCAGTGGCTTTGGCCAAAGCGGTTCTATGAGCAAGGCCCCTGCCTATGACCTTGTGGCACAAGCGATGAGCGGAATCATGTCTGTAACCGGCTGGCCAGGCGGGCGCCCCACCCGTGTAGGCATCAGTCTGGGAGATCTGATCCCCGGACTCTATGGTGCTATCGGCACGCTCGGCGCCTTGCAGGAGCGCCATCGCACCGGCCATGGACAGCACGTTGACGTCGCCATGTTTGATTCCTTGGTATCCATCCTGGAATCAGTGGCCATGCGAGACCTGTATGAAGAAGAGGTACCCACGGCCGTTGGTAGCGACCACGCCATGACCGTCCCCTTCAGTACTTACCGTGTGGATGACGGTGAGGTGGTCATCGCTATCTTGAATGAGAAGCTCTTCGGATGCCTGACTCGCGCCTTGGGCTTGGAATACATGGTCGATGATCCGCGGTACAACTCCAATCCCGCCCGCAAAGAGCGCCGCGAAGAAGTCCGCTCCATTATTGAGGACGCCCTGCGGGGCAAGACCGTCGAGCAAGCGCTCGCCCTCTTCCAAGAACACGGGGTTCCCACCGCGCCGGTCCATTCCGTTGACGAAGCCCTGCACGGAGATGTAGGCACTGAACGCGAAGTTCTCTTTACCGAATCCGATGGATTTACTACCTTAAGCTCTCCCCTGCGTCTGACTGGCTCCCGCCAGCCGGAGCCAGCACCGCAACTAGGAGAGCACAACGCCCATATCCCCGAATGGCTCGCTGAGCCGGTGCGCGGATGATTCTGAAATGGAAACACCATGACTGACACCACAAATCCTCGCACTAAAACCTCCACCCCTCCAGTGAAAAACACCTGGCGATTCTTTGTATATAGCGGACTCGGCATCTTCGCCTTCTTCGTCCCCTTTCCCTTCGGAGGAGAAAACACCATCCTGCTCGATCACCTGGTGGGTTGGATTTCTGACACCCTAGGTAGCGGCTCCAAGTACGTAGTGCTGCTGCTCATCGTTGCCGGTGCCATCGCCCCATTTGCCACGGGCACATGGAAGTCCTCTGCCGCACGCATGGTCTTCGCCTTCTTGAATATCTTGGCGGTGCTCATCACGGCCATGCTGGTGTTTAATTTCGGCCCCGCCTTCGTCTTTGAAGAAGACCTCGGTCCATTTCTCCTCAATAAACTAGTCATCCCCGTAGGCCTCTTAATCCCTGTGGGTGCCATTTTCCTCGCCCTACTGGTTGGATTCGGCCTCATGGAGTACATGGGCGTGTGGGTACAGCCCATCATGCGGCCGCTGTACAAAACGCCTGGGCGCTCAGCTATTGATGCAGTGGCCTCCTTCGTCGGCAGCTACTCGCTAGGCCTGCTCGTGACTAACCGCGTGTATAGGGCCGGTGGATATACCGGGAAAGAAGCGGCCATCATCGCTGCTGGATTTTCTACCGCCTCCGCCACATTCATGGTGGTCATCGCCCGCGCCCTTGACCTTATGAGTGTGTGGGGAATGTATTTCGGAGCCACCCTTATCGTCACCTTCCTGGTGACAGTAATAATGGTGCGCATTCCACCCATCGCTACCATCCCGGAGGATTACTACCCCGGCGCGGAACCCAACCCGGAATCCGAGGTCAATGACAGCCGTGCGCACACTGCCTGGGAAGAAGCAAAGGCAGTTCTCCGTGATTCGCCACCGCTTTGGAAGGTACTGTGGCACAACTTCCGCGATGGCCTGCTCATGACCATGCAGGTTCTACCAGGCATCATGTCCGTGGGCTTCCTTGGCTTGGTAGTGGCCTTCTACACCCCGTTCTTTACTTATTTTGGCTACCTGTTCTACCCAGTGCTGTGGATCTTGGGAGTACCGGATCCGGGCCTTGGCTCCGAAGCCCTCGCCATTGGCCTATCTGAGCTCTTCCTACCAGCCACCTTGGTTGCCGGCGCGGAATCCGACGTCCTAAGGCTTATTATCGCTATGGTGTCAGTCTCCCAGGTATTCTTCTTCTCCTCTATGGTGCCTTCCGTGCTGGCCACGGACATTCCACTGAGCATTAAGAACATCATCATAATCTGGTTCGAGCGCGTCATTTTGTCCACCATCATCGCCGCACCGTTTGCCTACGGCATCGCTGCGCTGATGTAACTCACCGCCTAACATCGAAAACCATGAACACCGAAAAAGCTGAACTTTTCACCCCCGCCCCCGAATGGTCTGGCCGCTCCGATGGCCCAGGCCCAGAGCATGCCCGCTGGCATAGCGTTATCAATCAATCCACCGAATCCCCCGCCCCAGTAACCCTCCTAGGCTTTGCGTCTGATGAAGGCGTGCTGCGCAACGGTGGCCGCCAGGGTGCAGCCGCAGGCCCAGCCGCGCTGCGTTCCGCGCTGGGTTCCTTGGCAGTCCACCATGGGCATGCGCTTGCCGACGCCGGCACGATCACCACCCAGGCCGATGACCTCGATGGCGCCCACGACGCGCTTTCTAACAAGGTGCAGGAACTCGTCGAGGCCGGCACCCTCCCCATCATTTTGGGCGGCGGGCACGAGACTGCCTTTGGCTCCCACCGCGGCCTCTACCGCGCTGTAGGCGCCACCAAAATCATCAACCTGGACGCCCACTTCGATCTGCGCCGCGCGGACCACGCCACCTCCGGCACCCCGTTCAAACAGATTTCGGAGCTCACCGAGGACTTCGACTACACCGTGCTGGGTATCTCCCGCCCCAATAACACCGCAGTGCTTTTCGACGAAGCCGAGTCCCTCGGCGTGGCGATCACCCTAGACGAAGAGCTGGTCAACCTAACCCCAGCCGAGTGCGGCGAGCTCGCTGCCCGCGCCACGGAGGGCAAGGATAAGATCCACCTGTCTATCGACCTCGACGTTTTGCCAGCGTCCACCGCGCCGGGCGTATCCGCCCCGGCGTCTCTGGGCGTGAGCTATGAGCGCATCCGCGCCATGGCCGTAGCTATTGCGCGGACTGGAAAGCTGGCCTTGGTGGACGTCGTCGAGCTCAACCCCACCTTTGACATAGATAACCGCACCGCCAAGGCAGCGGCGCGGCTCATCGACGACATCGCCACGGCGCACCTCACTAGCTAAACGCCAACGGCCTTGGGGTTTACCCGGGCCGTGCAGTTTATCGGGTAGCTTTCTTACTCATCCAACGTTGGACTCCCCACCACATAGCGGGAGTAAAGGCAACGGCGATGAGCCAGTAGACAAGCCAGAAGCTACCCGCTAAGCCAGTCACCACAATGCCTATGAGCAGCAAAAGCGCTGCGCCAACACTTGCGAGGACACATTGTGTGAAACTGCGCTGGTTATCTTTGGGCCCTGTGCGAGTGCTGCCACCAGAAACTTTCTGGTCAACGAATCCAATAATGTCTTTGCCAAAGACAACCGAGAAAGCAATATAAAAGGCCGCGAAGCCGTGCATGAATTCGGCCGTACCGCCTTGGCTCAGGCTCACATAGAAAAATACCAAGAGCAGCAGGTCGATGATTGGGGTCGCGGCCATAAGTATCAAGCCAAGTTTGCGCAGATTAAAGACGTAGCGCAAGAGACAGCCAGCCACTAAGCAAAGCCAAAAAGCTACCTCAGCTGCGATAGTGGCTATAAGCATCATTGCCCTCCAGCGATATCGATCCTCTTATCCATCTTGGGTTCAACTTATCAAAACAGCAGGTGGGCAATCGGCGTGGCGATAAGAATGGTCAGCGCTACACGCTCAAACCAAATGATGACCAGGTGGGTCAGTTTCACCGGAATCTTGGTGGCCAGAATGCACGGCACCAGAGCGGAGAAGAAAATGATGGCAGAAACTGCCACCACGCCGATGACGAACTTGAGGACCATGCTGTCGCTGCCTGCCACTGCAGTGGCGGGCAGGAACATCTCCGCAATACCCATGGCCGCGCCCTTTCCGGCCTGGACCGGCTCCGGCAGCTGCACTACCCACGCGAATGGGTAGAACAGGTAGCCAATCCACTCAAAGATGGGCGTAAAGCGCGCAAGCAATAGGCCAATGAGGCCCACCGACATAATGGAAGGCACGATGGCCGCCGCCATGCGCACTCCATCGCGCAGATTCTCCCAGATGGACGCCCACAGGGACGGCGCGCGCTGCAGTGCCAGCATTGCTTCGCGCCACGCGTTCTTGACGCGCGAGCCCTCCACCGGCTTTTCCGGGTCTGGGTGCGCGTCTGCAAAGTACTCATCCGGAATGGTGCGCAGCGGCGGAATGCGCACGGTAATGGCCGTCACTACAAAGGTCACGATGAGCGTGACAATAAAATAGGTGCCCCAGATCTTCATCAGGTCAAGCTGCTTGGCCACGATAACCATGAAGGCCGCAGAGACCGTCGAAAAGCCAGTGGCAATGATGGCCGCCTCGCGCCCGGTATAGCCGCCCTTTTGGTAGACGCGGTCCGTCACCAAAATGCCCAGCGAATACGAGCCCACAAACGAGGCCACCGCGTCAATGGCGGAGCGCCCCGGCGTCTTCCACAGCGGCCGCATGATGGGCTGCATGAGCACGCCGACAAATTCCAGCAAACCAAAGCCAATGAGAAACGCCAGGAATGCCCCACCGATAGGCACAATGAGACCAACCGGAATCGCGATGGAGTTCCACAGGAACGGCACTAGGTCTTCATCGCCCAGCACCCACGGCAGCGCCTCGATGACCATAAGGAAGGAGACCACCGCACCCACAATGTTGAGCACCGCAAAGACCGCCTGCAGCGCGCTTTCCTTAAACGCCCCGGTGGTAAAGCTACGCACCGTGCCATAGACGGCAAGGGCAAAAATAATCCACGGCACTAGCGCCGGAATCCCTTCGCGCACCATGGTGACCATGTGGTCCAAAGGAATGGAGCGCTTATCCTGATACGTCACCGGCAGGAAGAATACGAACGCGCCGATGGCGCTATATAAAAAGAGTTTCCACCGTCCGCCAGGCTGCGGGATTTCCCCGTCATGGCTCTGAATGGAGGAATAGACCGATTCGGTAGAAGTCACAGTAAAACCGTCCCCTCAAGCTTGCCTACAAAAATCAAGCCCGCGTGACAGCCTTACGCGAACATTGGGGATATGTTAGCTAAGTAACAGCTCACTGTCTAGACGTTTTCGAGATCTAAGGCACAATAAAGTCATGTCTAAACCCATTCGCGTCGTCGGCGCCGTCTTCCATGATGGCCAGCGTTTCCTCGCCTGCCGAAAGAAACCGGGCAAACCACTAGAAGGCCACTGGGAATTTCCAGGTGGAAAAATTGAGCCTGGTGAAACACCTCAGCAAGCTCTAGCTCGGGAAATACGCGAAGAACTTAACCTCAAAGCCGAGGTGGGAGCCATGGTCGCGACAACAACCTACGAGTACGCATTCGGGACCATTGAACTAACGACGTTCTATTGCACGCTTGTCGACGGCGACCTACGCCTGACCGACCACGACGAGGCGAAGTGGGTTACCCCCGCAGAGGCCGCTAGTTTGAACTGGGCTCCCGCTGATATTCCGGCGGTAGAAGCATTAGCTTCTACTCACAACTAAGGAACGAGAGATCCCTTCTTTCGTAGTGTCCTTTCGCCAGCATTCAGCGGATATCCTCCGCTAAACGCAACACCAATTGCGGACCAGACTCCGCCAATGCGGCGATTTCCTGCGTTGCTTTTCCTCCGTTGGTCGCTTTCCCCTCATATGAAGGCCGCGCTGAATAGAGGTCAAAGTATTTTCGGCTCACGCCATTGACATTCCTAAACTTTGGTCCGGGTAGGAACTCCTCTCCATGCATGGTGCCGCTTGCCAGAAGGCTGGAGACCCGAGATACTTCTTCTGTCGGACCGGTAGTTGGCCAACCTAAAAGGATGCCCACCTCAGCCACTAAAAGAATTTCATCACGTAACCATTTCGGGCTTCTCAATCCGGGCTCCAATCAAAAGGGAATATAGGGTTCGGAATCTGTACACGCTTTTCTTCAAAGAGTTCACACTCTCGGGAAATCGATGCAGAACAAAATCAGCGGGAGAAAATTACTTCGCTAATCCTCTTATAGGCCAATTAAAAGTGCAAAGCCTTTAGAATTTGGTCATTATGAGCACCAGTCCCGATTCTTCCCTACCTTTTGGCGTATACGAAACCCCCATTACGACCCGGATTCGCGAGCGAATGGAGGAAACGCTAAACCAACACCCTGCTGCAGGATTCGGTATTGGAAGAAGTTCCGATCAGGAAGCTCAAGGCCGCTACACCTCGGCGATTGCTCAGCACATCGGCTCACTCTTAGAGCACCGTCTCCTCGGATTGAAGTCACCCGAAGACCGAGTTGCTCTGATTAACAACATTGCGCTTCTACTGGGCGATGATGAGGGAATCGATTCCGAGGAGCTTCTTTACGCTGTCTACAACTCGGGGTTAGCAGATCCGCCCCTCCTTCCAGACGTTTCACTCACCAAGAGCGCACTATTTACCAACGCCCTGGGAGAGTCTAGTTTAACCAGCGAAATCGAGAGAGAAATCAAGACGGCCGATTCGGTAGACCTGCTGTGCGCCTTCATTAAGAATTCCGGCATTAGCGTCCTTGATAGACAGCTCGAGTATCTCCGAGACAATAAGATCCCCTTCCGCCTTCTTACTTCTACGTACTGCGGTGCGTCTGACGCAGCCGCTCTCAAGCGATTGGTTGAGAAGTATCAGGCAGACGTGAAAATTTGCTACGAGCACAAATCCACTCGCCTTCATGCCAAGGCTTGGCTGTTCCGCCGAAAGTCCGGTTTCGACACTGCATTTATTGGTAGTTCTAACCTGTCAAGGTCCGCTCTAGTCGATGGTTGGGAGTGGAACGTCCGCGGATCTAACACCGCAACACCAGAAGTAATCAATAAATTCATCAAGACTTTTGAAAGTTACTGGCACGACAGCCATTTTAAAACCTTCGACCCTATTAGTGACATGGAGCGCCTGGAACGGTCTCTGCGCATTGCCAAAGGCGGTGAATCGTCCGGAGCGCTTCGCCAATTGGAGCTTTCTGGCCTAGAGGTAACGCCCTACCCATACCAAGAAGAAATGCTCGAGGCGTTGAGGTCAGAGCGCGAGATAAAGCATCGACATCGAAACCTCCTGGTAGCAGCGACAGGAACTGGAAAGACCGTAGTGGCTGCACTGGATTATCGAAATCTTTGCGAACAATGGAAGCGACGTCCCCAATTGCTCTTCGTGGCTCACCGAAAGGAAATTCTTCACCAGGCCCGACGGACTTTCCGGGAAGTTCTCAAAGACGCAGATTTTGGAGAGCTGCTTGTCGACGGCGCTGCGCCCCACCGTTGGGATTTTGTTTTTGCAAGCGTGCAATCTCTACACGCTTCTCGTCTACACAAGCTAGATCCCAAACGCTTTGATGTCGTAATAATTGACGAGTTCCATCACGCACAAGCTCCCACCTATAACGCGCTTTTAGACCACTTCCAACCACGAGAGCTCGTAGGCTTAACAGCAACCCCAGAACGTGGTGATGGCGAAAACGTTCAAAAATACTTTGACTACCGCGTAGCCCATGAACTGCGCTTGTGGGATGCTTTGCGTTTACAGCTCTTAGTTCCTATGCATTACTACGGGATTGCTGATGGAACGGACCTTTCTTCGTTGACCTGGAGCCGAGGCAGGAGAGACTACAACTCCAGAGAGCTCTCTGAGTTCTACATCAAAGCAGGAGAAAAGCGCACCCGCTTCATTATTAACGAGCTTAACCGACGCGTTTTCGATCTCTCAGAGATGAAAGCTATCGGGTTTTGCGTCACTATTGCTCACGCAAAATATATGGCAACACAGTTCCAACAATGTGGAATCCCAGCGCGCGCTGTAACGAACGAGCTCTCTGCCGTAGAGCGAGCCCAGGCCATTAGAGAGCTGGAGGCTGGCGAGATCAAAGTTTTGTTCTCTGTAGATATATTTAACGAGGGAATAGACATCCCGGCTGTTAACACCCTACTTTTGCTCCGCCCGACACAAAGCCCCGTGGTCTTTCTGCAACAACTAGGTCGCGGTCTCCGTCTATCTCCAGGTAAAGACTCCTGCGTCATTTTCGATTTCATTGGCCAACAGCATGCAGATTTTGATTTCGAGCGAAAGTTCCATGCCCTAACCCGGAAACGGGGCAAGCGCTTGACCGAAGAAATTGAACAGGGGTTTCCCACGACTCCGCCTGGGTCACATATTCAGCTCGACCAAACGACAACCGAGCAGGTTCTTCACAATGTCAAGAAGATCTCGCGAAATTCCCTACGCAAAGTACGGGCATTGCTCTCTGAAATTCGAACTACAGATCTCAAAGAGTTCCTTGAGGAAGCAAATCTCCAATTAGAAGACATCTATCGCCCCTCAAAATATTCATGGACGCGGTTACTTCGTGAAGAAGGCCTCATTCAGCAGAACGCCAGTGAGACCGAGGCGTTTCTACTTAATCGGGTTCGGGTTTTCCTCCACGTCAACGATCCGCACCGAATCGATGCCTACCTGCGCATCCTTTCCACCCCAGATCTCCGCTATGCCGACATGGAACCATCCGATCAAGCTTTCACCCGGATGCTCGTTCTCGGGTTCTGGGCAAACTCAAATTCTCCGCATCCCGGTTCTTATGACGAGGCACTGATGATATTGCGCCAGCACCCGCAGGTTGCTTGGGAATTGCAACAGGTTATGCAAATGTGCAGCGACTCCTCTCGCATTATTCCGCAGCATAGCGAGACCTCTGTGTTGGAGACGCACGCGGACTATTCATTGGCTGAACTAATTGGTGCTTTGGAGACTGGAAGCCTTGCACGACTTGTGAACCTTCCCCGCGAGGGCGTGAAATACTTCCCCGATATCAATACAGACCTGTTCTTGGTGACGTTCCAAAAAGACGAACAAGTAAGTTCCTCTACGAATTACCGAGACTATCCAATTTCACCTGATCTGTTGCACTGGGAATCTCAATCAACAACGACGCTGAAGTCGAAGGCGGCTAAACGCTACATCGGCCATCAGAACCGTGATGGCAAGATTCTCATAGCCTCGCGTTTTAACAAGAAGAACGAAGTCGGTACAGCGAGCGCTTATACCTATTTAGGCGCTGTGGATTATGTGTCACATCATGGAGAAAAGCCGATCCAATTCGAATGGAAGCTCCAGCGAGCAATGCCCAAGGCTCTCTACGCTGCGGGAAGAACGGTGGCCTAGACGGCCGATCGAAAAATTGAAATCCGCGTTTTCCTGATAGAAAAGCACCACCCTCCCTATAGTGATTAGAAACACAATCAATCGAGAGGGTGCCATGAGTCAGACCAGCGAATCGAGTTCTGCACGGCCTGCAGGCAGCAGACACAACGTAGACACTACCAACCAAGCTAGAGTGAAATGGACCTTAGTCGGTCCTGGATTAGTGGCCGCAGCGACAGGCGTTGGTGCGGCCGACCTAGTGGCCACCATGATCGCTGGCCAGCGCTATGGCTACGCGCTCCTTTGGGCGGTCATCATCGGCACAATTATGAAGATTGTACTGGTCGAAGGTGTCGGTCGGTATAGCCTTGCTACCGGAAACACTATGTTCCATGGCTGGCGCGAGTTGGGACGGTGGACCTCCTGGTATTTTGCCCCATATATCGTTATTTGGGGTCTCGTCTACGGCGCTGCATCGATGTCCGGCGCTGGCCTCGCTCTTAGCGCCCTTTTCCCAGGTACCAGTCTCGAAATGTGGGCAATTATTGCTGGAATATCCTGCTTCACTCTAACTTGGCTTGGGCGATATCAGCTTTTCGAGAAGCTATCAGCCATCTTGGTCGGAATCATGTTTGTCACCGTGGTGGGCATCGCCGCCATTACAGCTCCGAACCTTCCCGAAGTCATCGGTGGTTTGGTACCACAGATTCCAGATGGCTCCTTCGTCTATGTGTTGTCCATCGCTGGCGGAGTGGGCGGCACAATCACGCTTGCCGCTTACGGCTACTGGCTGAGAGAAAAGGAATGGTACACACCAACATGGATGCAAGTTATGCGCATGGACAATGCAGTGGCATACGCAGTTACCGGTATTTTTGTCTTAGCCACACTCGCGCTGGGTGCTGAACTCCTCTACAGCGCCAATGTCGCGGTCTCTGATAATGACCAGGGTCTCGTTGATATGGCAGACGTTCTCGAGGACCGCTACGGAGCCTTCATGTCCAAATTGTTCATCGTCGGGTTCTTCTCTGCCGCATTCTCTTCCTGCCTCGGTGTGTGGAACGGTGTGTCTCTGATGTTTGCCGACTACATCGGCCACCTCAAAAAGATCCCGCAAGGCGATCCCCGAACCAGTACTGGTGGAAAGTACTACCGCGCTTACCTCATCTGGCTGACCTTCCCACCAATGCTGCTTTTGCTCCTTGGAAAGCCAACCGGACTCATCATCGCCTACGGCGTTCTGGGCGCTTTGTTTATGCCGTTCTTAGGCCTTACGCTTTTGGTCCTGCTGAATACCAAACACACCCCAAAGCAATGGAGAAACGGCTGGATCGTCAACACGTTGATGGCGGTAATCTCCGTTGCCTTCGTTTATCTATGTGCTTCCCAACTGGGTGAAATTCTCTAGCCGAGAATACGTGCCTACTTCCCCTGCGGCACCCGCTTCGGCTTATTCCCCACCGCGGCGTGCGGGTCGCGGCCGAATGCCCAGGCAATGATGCCGATGAAGGCGATGGCGCCGCAGACGGTGAAGGCGAGGGGGAAGCCGGAGGCGTCGGCAAGCAGGCCAATGAGCATGGGCCCCAAGATTTGGCCGAAGTCTCCTGCCATCTGGAAGGTGGATAGCACCTTGCCGCCGGAGCGGTCATTGCCCACGATGTCTCCCACCGCGGCCTGCTGGGAGGGGTTAATGAGCCCGGAGGAGGCGCCGGCGAAGGCGGAAATAAGCAGGAGAAACCACACGCTGGTAGCCATGCCCATCAGCACCATGAAGATGGCTGAGCCGATAAGGCCGATGAGAATGAGTGGCTTGCGGCCGTGAATATCAGACCATTTGCCGGAAAATTGCAAGACGATGGCGTTGCCGGCCGCGAAGACTGCGAGCGCCAGGCCGGAGGCGGCCGCGCCATTGTGGAAGATGGAGGCAGCAAAAAGCGGCAGGACGGATACGCGCACGCCCATGTTGATCCAGCTATGGGCAAAGTTAGAGGTCAGCACCGCGCGGTAGGCGGTATCGCTCCAGGCCTCCTGCAGGCGCATGGGCGGCAACTTATCCTTGCTGGCTTGTTTGTGGTTCACGCGGGGCATTTGCCACCAGACGACGAACGCGGCCAGCGCCACGCCCACACCGTAGATGAAAAATGGCCACCGAAACCCCAGGAAGGACAGGCTGGCACCAAGAACGGGGCCGGCGACGTTACCGAGCAGGAAGGCCGTGGCGTAGGTGGCAGAACACTTGCCACGAATCGTCGGCGGGGACATGCGCACGATAAGGCCCATGGCGGAGACGGTGAACATAGTAGAGCCAATGCCGGCCAAGGCACGCAGGGCCACGATGTGCCAGTAGCTTTGTGCAATGGAGACTAGCCCCGTGGTTACCGCGACGGTCATGAGCCCGATGAGGTAAACGCGGCGCGAGCCGACGCGATCCACCAAAGAACCGGACATGGGCGCAAAGATAAGGCGCGAGGCGGCAAAGATGGAGACCACTAGGCCTGCGGCGGCCATGGAGACATCGAAGCTAACCACAAACTGCGGAAGGAGCGGGGCAATGAGGCCGTAGCCCAAAGCGATAATAAAGGCGGCGGTAACCATGACCCAGATTTCGCGTGGGATCTTTGGCGCTTCCTCGTGTTCTACTTCCCCGCTGTGTGTATTCATCATATCGGCTGCAACTCTAATCCTTGGCATCAGGGAAAGCCATTTGCAGGTTGTGTTCGAACATGCGTTTGCTTTTACTGGGGCTGTGTCCGCGTTGGGTTCTAGTGTGATGGCCATGCACAACGTACAAAAGAAGTTTCCCCAGCCCACCGCAATGAACCTGCCCCAGTCCGCCTCCGAGATTGCGGCGGACTTGCTCTACCACGAATATGACACCATCAATTCTATCGCCGCCATCATGCATCACCCACGCTCCCTCGCGCGCCCCACGCCCACGTGGCGCCCACCGATAAAGCAACTACCGACGCCCGCCGGTGGACCGAGCGGAGAGTATTGCATGAGCATCACCCGCCACCGCGTGGGCGCACGCGTGAAAGCTCGCGTGCGCGGCTTTGGGCAAGACCGCATTCCGGCCTATCTGATTACCATCCGCATTACCGAGAACTTTGGTCAGCCGGTAGAACCAGCCGTGGCCGAGGGCTGGGTGCGCACGCTCGTGCCGGCAGAGATGGTGGGTGCAGTCCACGAGGTCTCCCGTGGCCCGAATGCCACTTATGTCTGGCTCGTGGATAGCTCCTATCAGCCGGTCCACTCCCCCGAGTCACTCTTCGCCGGCTTCAGCCAAGCCGCCTAGGCGGTCGCGCGCTGTTTCGTTGACTGCGCAGATGTGTCTGGCCCTGCATGCGGGTCAGGCGCGTGGAGCACCTTCCTCAACACCTCATGGTTGAAGGTCACCGTGTAGTGCCGGGCGATTGCCTTTGGCATAAAGCGCAGGACCAGGCAGGCGATGAGGACGGTAAAGACCTTATCCAAAATGTCCGTGGTAAGTCCCTGCAAGATGATGGCCAGGCGCTCGTCTTGGAAAATCATCTCGTAGAACTTGGTGAGGTTTTGTGGCCCCTTGCGCGGTAGTCCGCTGAAGGAAAAGATAAGCACGTACACGCTCATCACGCCGGAGCCGATGCCCATTCCGAGGCCAGAGAAAATGATCCACGACAGCCTGTTGAATACCCCGCGGCGCGCCAGAATGCCTACGGCAGCGCCGATAAAGATACCTACGGGCGCAAAGGCGAGATCATAGGCAAAGTACACTCCGCCCAATACGGTGGTGGTAAGCCCCGTGGCCATGCCGAGCACGGGACCGGCGATGATGGCGACGATGGCGGTGCCGACGGTGTCGAAGAACATCGGCACCTGCGAGCGCACCGTCAACGAGCCCAACAGCAGGTTGATGGAGGCACCGAAGATGGGATACAGGAGGATGCAGTTAGGCACCAACCCATACTGCGAGGTATATAGCAGCACCGCGGCCACCAGGAGGAGGACCCAGACGCTGGCGGTCAGGTAGGACTCGAAAGTCACATTTACCGTGGAGTACACCCCAAGGACGGTACAAAGCCACGCGGCGAGCGAGAGTGCCACGGCTACTACAACAAGGACGTAGCGCCACGTGGTGTCGCGGGTCATCGCCATGGTCTCCTCCTCAGAAGGCTAGGTTTAGGGCGAATTCCCAGCTGCACGCTGGGATTGTCCTAAAGCCTAATTGGCGGCGCGCGAAAGTAGCAACACAAAAGGGCCTCTAAAATGGGGAAGGCCGGGACTACTTTTCGTCAGCTTCGGGGGCGTCGGATTCGTCGTCCAAGTCGGCATCGTCGCCGTCCAGGTAATCCTCGTCTTCGTCCTCGTCGTCTTCGCCGAAGATGTCGTAGACGTCAGGCTCTTCGTAGTCTTCGTCATCAAAGGAGACGAGCTGTGCTTCCCAGTCCAGGGCCTGCTCGGAGACGAGGCCTAGGACATCGAAGAGGCGATCGAAGTCGGTGTAGGTGCCAAGCTCAAGGGCCTCGGCCGGAACCTCCACGATGGGAACGTCATCAAACTCGGCGTTATCAAAGAGGGCGAGGCGATCAGCCTCATCGAGGTCCTCATCCTCTTCATCCACTTCCCACGCGAGGGCGACTGCCTCATCCTCCATGTCATCGAGATCGTCTTCGTCGAAGTCGAAGGCAAGGAAGCGCACGATGGCGGACGGGACGCCGTCGATGGTTTCCACGAGCACGCGCAACTCCGAGTCGTTGGCCACTTCAGCCACGACGAGGTGCGGGTTGAGCTCATCTTGGGCAAATTCTAGTTCCGCGATGCGCTCATCGGTGCCCTCCAGCAGGTCCCGCAGGACGGTGACGACCTGGTCGGTAGCGATGTGGCGGGATACCGCCTCCACGGCATCATCTACCGAGAAGGCAACGGAGACGAGGACTGCCTCGAATTCCTCATCGTCTTCATCGACATCCGCCGCGGCAATGTAGACGTTCGCGGCGGGAAGCAGCGGATCGATTTCAATAAATTGGATTTCCAGATCAGAGGTAATCGGAACAAACATGACGTCATCATTGACGCGGGACTCGATGCCCTCGGCATCCAATGCAGAAGCAATATCTTCGAAAAAGCTCATGGTGGTTTAAAATCCATCCTTCGGAAGCAGAGGTTCCCACGGTAGGCAAGCCGCCGCCCGCGGTCACTGTGGAGTCTACCGTTATTCCCACCCGGATGGTTGGAAGCCCAAAGATCTCACCAGCTCCGGGCGTCCGCTTCCCCACTCCAACATGTGGTATCCCTCCCAGGCTTGCCGCTTGAGCTCGTGCGGCGCGTGCTCAATATAGGCCTCGGCATCGAAGATCATGGTGGCGCGCTGAGTGGACCCGTAGCGCGGCCAACTCATCTCAGGGCGGCCGCCATGAATGAAGGCGGACCAGTGTTGCTGCATGGTGGCGGTAAGTTCTTCCATCTCCGCGCGCGAGCCCCAATTGGTAAGGAAAGATGCGCGCGAGGAGTAAGGGTCACCGAATACATTGCCCAGCTCCATCGAATGCATGGCGCCGAGGCCCAGCCACTTGAGCACGGCAGAGGCGAAGTCGAAGCGATACATCCACGTTGGTGCCACCTGCGCATGGGCGGTGGCGATGCGGGTGGAGGGTGCCCAAAAGAGGGCGTCGGCAAGCAGGTGCGCAAAGTCCTCCCGGGCCACCGCGCCGTCATAGGCGGCGACGACTTCGGGGGCGTGCTGGGGATCGAAGGAAGCCAGGAGGCGCAAGGCGGCGCGCTCGCGGGAGCTTTGGCGCTGGAAGAGGAATTTACCAAAGCTAGCCTCGTCCGAGTTCGTGCCGATGAGCAGCGGAACCTGGTGCTGGTGCCCATTTTCAAAGGCAGCTATGGGGTGTTCCGGAATGAGCTCATCATCCACCGTGGGTGCGTAGCAGGAGTTGAGGTGAATGAGCTCGCCGGCCCGCCACATCATGGATTGGCCCGAGCGCACTAAATCGGCAAAATTTTCCTGGCGCAGGTCCTCCACCGAGGTGCGCCGGGGCAAGGCCATGCGGTGGACTAACTCGCGCGCCCACAAGGTGGACTGGGCGCGGGAATGGATCATGGCAATCGGCGGGGACTGGGCAATGGCACGGTGGAAGAGGCCTTCCGCGGCCGGGCTCGTCATGAGGGTGAGAACCGCCGCGCCACCGGCCGATTCGCCCATGAGGGTGACGGATTCAGGATCGCCGCCAAAGGCCGCAATATTGTCACGCACCCACTGCAACGCCAGGATCTGATCGGCCACCGCCGGGTTAGCGCTGCAGTCTCCGCCCAGGCTGCGCAGATCCAAATAGCCCAGGGAGTTGAGGCGGAAGTTAATGGATACGTAGACCACGTCCATGCGGGTGGCCAGCTCAAAACCGCGGAGCATGAGCATGTGGGACGAGCCCATGATGAAGCTGCCGCCGTGTAGGTAGACCACCACAGGAAGCTTCTCTTCGGTGCGCGGGCGCACGATGTCGAGGTGCAGGCAGTCCTCGGAGCCGATAATGCGGTCAGTCCAGGAGTACGTGGGTTGCGGGGCCGGTGGGCCGAATTGGCTGCAATCGCGCACTCCCTCCCAAGCCGGTGCAGGCTGCGGGGCGCGGAAGCGGTTGTCCCCGGCGGTGGTATCGCCAAAGGGGATGCCGCGCCAGGTGAGCACCGGCCCGGCGCTAATGGGGCGATCGGTGCGCAGGTCCTCCTCTATAACGCCGCGCACCCACCCGGAGGTAGTGCGGACGGTGAGCTCATCTGCCAGGGCGTTTTGGGCCTCTTCGTGCGCGCGGCGGGCGCGTTCGTGGGCCTGCTCCGCTTTCAGGCGCGCCGCCGCGGAAGACTCCTCCGGAGGGAAGTTCCCGGAATCGCGGGTGTTCTCGTGCGGCGTAACCATGCCTTCTAGCTTAGGTGCCTTGCACGCCCTCGGCGATCTCTTTGCGGCGCTGCGGCGTATTAATAGAGCCTTTACTATGCTGGACACAGATAAGTTTTAGCGAAAGAGAAGGACACATGGGTTTCTTTACTAAAGACAAGAAGGACAACTCCACCGAGGTCGACAGCGTCGATACCTATGACATCGATCCGGAAGATACCAACCGCTTTACCTTCGCGCTCCTCAATTCCCTGGACCGCGCAGTAGCCGTGCAGTCCGGTGTCATCATCAAGTACGTCGAGAACCTGAAAAAGCGCAATAAGGACGCGAGCCCGCAGCAGCTACAGGAGCTCATTGACAAGCACTTCCTCAATATCACCTCCGGCACCGGTGCGGCCGCGGGCGCTTCCGCTGCCATCCCTGGTGTCGGTTTGGTAACCGGCGCAGCTACCATCGCCGGCGAATCCGTAGTCTTCTTGGAGGCGGCCGCGTGGTACATCTTGGCTTCGGCCTACCTGCGTGGCGATGACATCAAGTCCCCCGAGCGCCGCCGCGCCCTTGTACTTTTGGTGCTGACCGGCTCGAAGGGCTCCGCTTTGGTGGATACCTTTGTGGGCGATCTCAATAGCGTGGCGGGCATGCGCTCGGCCGCTAGCCTCTCCCGCTTCTCCGGCCCGACGCTGTCTGGCATCAACGGCCGCCTGACCAAGCTTTTTACCAAGCAGATCACCAAGCGCCTGAAGTGGGCGTGGATCAGCAAGCTCATGCCCATGGGTATCGGCGCCGTGCTGGGCACCACCGCCAACCGCAAGCTGGCCAAGCAGGTCATCGAGCACGCCAGCGAGCAGCTTTCTCCCCTCACCCAAGCCTAGGGGTAACCGGAAACCACTAAGCGGGGCTATTGATACCCCTAACATAGTGAGTTTAGGGGGATGACCCGTATCATGTAGGCAGACTCTTTGGCGAGTGACGCATGCGCTCGTGCAAAGGCCGCACTAAAGTCGAATAAACGACCATTTTATAGCAGAGAAATGAGGCGAATACCTGCCGTGAGCACATCGAATATCTTCGGCCCCAATGCGTGGCTGATAGACGAGCAGTTCCAGCAGTACTCCAAGGACCCTAGCTCCGTAGATAAGGAGTGGCGCGATTACTTCGAGGCAAACGGCGCGCCTAAGTCTAAGGCACCAGCCAAGGAGGCCACGAAGAAGCCGTCTAAGCCTGCCGCGAAGAAGACTGAGGGTACTACTACCGCCCGCAAGCAGGAGGCCCGCGAGACTAACGTGGAAAAGTCCGTGGCTAAGGCGCAGGAAAAGTCCGCTAAGGCCAAGCAGTCCGTAAAGAAGTCCGAGTCCCCGCTCGACCGCATCGCGGACTATAAGGGCGGCGAAGAGCGCCAGCTCAAGGGCATGTTCAAGGCCATTGCGAAGAACATGGAAGAATCCCTGGAGATTCCTACCGCTACCACCGTGCGCGATATGCCGGTCAAGCTCATGTGGGAAAACCGCTCCATGATCAATGACCACCTCAAGCGCACTCGCGGTGGCAAGATCTCCTTTACCCACATCATCGGCTACGCCATGGTTAAGGCCGTTCAGCTGCACCCAGACATGAACGTGCGCTACGAGCTCAAGGACGGCAAGCCCTATGTCATCCAGCCTGAGCACATTAACCTGGGCCTGGCCATTGACCTGCCGCAGAAGGATGGCTCCCGCGCTTTGGTCGTCGCCGCCATCAAGGAGTGTGAGACCAAGTCCTTCTCCGAATTTGTTGAGGCCTACGAGGACATCGTTACCCGTTCTCGCAAGAACAAGCTCACCATGGATGATTTCTCTGGTGTGACCATTAACCTCACCAACCCTGGCGGCATCGGCACCCGCCACTCCATCGCCCGCCTGACCAAGGGCGCCGGCTCCATCATCGGCGTGGGCTCCATGGATTACCCGGCCGAGTTCGCTGGCGCTTCCGCGGACCGCTTGGCAGACTTGGGCGTCGGCCGCCTAGTTACCCTGACCTCCACCTATGACCACCGCGTCATCCAGGGTGCAGAGTCCGGTGAATTCTTGCGCACCATTGGCCAGCTGCTTGTCGACGGCGCCTTTTGGGACGACCTCTTCTCCTCCATGGGCGTGCCTTATGAGCCGTTCCGCTGGGCGCAGGACGTGCCGAACTCCGGCGTGGACAAGAACACCCGCGTCATGCAGCTCATCGAGTCCTACCGCTCCCGCGGCCACCTGCTGGCCGATACCAACCCGCTGGGCTGGATCCAGCCGGGCCTGCCTAACCCAGATCACCGCGACCTCGACATCGCAACCCACGGTCTGACCATCTGGGATCTGGACCGCACCTTCAATGTTGGTGGCTTTGGCGGCAAGGAGCAGATGACCCTGCGCGAGGTGCTCTCTCGCCTGCGCGCCGCCTACACCTTGAAGGTCGGCTCCGAATACACCCACATCCTCGACCGCGATGAGCGCGGCTGGCTGCAGGACCGCCTGGAGGCGGGCATGCCGAAGCCGACCAACGCGGAGCAGAAGTACATCCTGCAGAAGGTCAATGCCGCCGAAGCATTCGAGAACTTCCTGCAGACCAAGTACGTGGGCCAGAAGCGCTTCTCTCTCGAGGGCGCCGAGACCCTCATCCCGCTGCTGGATTCCATCATTGATACCGCCGCCGGCCAGGATCTGGACGAGGTCGTCATCGGCATGCCACACCGCGGCCGCCTAAACGTCCTGTTCAATATCGTGGGCAAGCCACTGGCCGATATCTTTGGCGAGTTTGACGGCAACTACAAGGGCGGCCAGCTCGGCGGCTCCGGTGACGTGAAGTACCACCTGGGTTCCGAGGGCCACCACCTGCAGATGTTTGGCGATGGCGAAATCAAGGTCACCCTTGCCGCCAACCCATCCCACCTCGAGGCCGTCGATCCGGTCATGGAGGGCATCGCCCGCGCTAAGCAGGACATCTTGGACAAGGGCCCAGAGGGCCACACCGTTGTTCCAGTCATGCTCCACGGCGATGCTTCCTTCACGGGCCTGGGCATTGTCCAAGAGACCATCAACCTGTCTCAGCTGCGCGGTTACACTAACGGCGGCACCGTCCACATCGTGGTTAACAACCAGGTGGGCTTCACCACCACTCCGGACTCCGGCCGCTCCACCCACTACGCCACCGACCTGGCCAAGGGCTTCGACTGCCCGGTCTTCCACGTCAACGGCGATGACCCAGAGGCAGTTGTCTGGGTTGGTCAGATGGCAGCCGAGTACCGCCGCCAGTTTGGCAAGGACGTCTTCATTGACCTCATGGTCTACCGCCTACGCGGTCACAACGAGGCCGATGACCCGTCCATGACCCAGCCGGAGCTCTACTCCGTCATCGACGAGCACCAGGCAGTGCGCGAACACTACACCAACGACCTCATCGGCCGTGGGGACCTTTCCGCCGAGGACGCCGAGGCAGCCGCTCGCGACTTCCACGACCAGATGGAATCCGTCTTTACTGAGCATAAGGAAGCCGGCAAGGCTCGCCCGAAGGAGCAGACCGGTATCACCTCCTCCCAGGAGCTTACCCGCGGCCTGGACACCTCGATTACCGCCGAGGAACTCGCCGAGCTGGGTGCCGCCTATGGCAACCCACCAGAGGACTTCGAGTACCACAAGCGCGTGGGCAAGGTAGCCAAGGAGCGCGAGAAGTCCTCCCGTGAGGGCGGCATCGACTGGGGCTGGGGCGAGCTCATCGCCTTCGGTTCCCTGGCCGGCGAGGGCAAGGTTGTCCGCCTGGCTGGTGAGGATTCCCGTCGCGGTACCTTCACCCAGCGCCACGCCGTTACCTTCGATCCACGCAACGGCAACGAGTACAACCCGATGCACGCCCTCGCTACCTCCAAGGGCAACGGCGGCAAGTTCATGGTTTACAACTCCGCTCTGACCGAGTTCGCCGGCATGGGCTTCGAGTACGGCTACACCGTGGGCAACCCAGACGCTCTCGTGGCCTGGGAGGCACAGTTCGGTGACTTCGCCAACGGCGCCCAGACCATCATCGACGAGTACATCTCCTCCGGTGAGGCGAAGTGGGGCCAGCTGTCCAGCCTGGTACTCCTCCTGCCACATGGCTACGAGGGCCAGGGCCCGGACCACTCCTCCGCCCGCATCGAGCGCTACCTGCAGCTGTGCGCTGAGGGTTCCATGACCGTGGCTCAGCCTTCCACCCCGGCTAACCACTTCCACCTGCTGCGCCGCCAGGCACTCGGTGAGATGAAGCGCCCGCTGGTCGTCTTCACTCCGAAGTCCATGCTGCGCAACAAGGCAGCTACCTCCGCTGTGGAAGACTTCACCGAGGTCAAGCGCTTCCAGTCCGTTATCAATGACCCGAACTACGTCGACATCGACGGCAATAAGGTCGGCGATACCGACAAGGTCAAGACCATCATGCTGGTCTCCGGCAAGCTGTACTGGGATCTGGAAAAGAAGCGCGAGGCCGACGGCCGCGATGACATCGCCATCGTCCGCGTGGAAATGCTCCACCCGATTCCGTTCAACCGCCTGCGCGAGGCATTCGAGGCTTACCCGAACGCCACCCAGGTCCGCTTCGTTCAGGACGAGCCGGCCAACCAGGGCCCATGGCCGTTCTACAACGAGCACCTGCGCACCCTGATTCCGGATATGCCGGAGCTGGTTCGCGTTTCCCGCCGCGCACAGTCCTCGACTGCCACCGGTAACGCCAAGGTGCACCAGATTGAGCAGAAGAACCTACTGGAAGAGGCCTTCGACATCTAGTCGCCTCTACCCCGTTTAAACCCCAGTGAGGAGGTCCTCACTGGGGTTTATTCACGCCGAAGCCAGCACTTATAGAGCTTCTGCTCTTGCTTCTGCCAGAGCACTCCTTCGGCGTTCTTGCTCTCTCATGTTTTTCTCATCTCCCATTCCTTCGCGCTCACCAGCGGAACACTATTGTCTTGGCGGTCGCTTTCCCATGAGCGCCAAGGGCGCGGGTTAAGAATTAGCGCCTTACTCGATATGTCTAATCGTGTCGCGGATGCTTGTCGCTCAAACCAGGCTGCAATGAAAAAGCACTAACGTCGGTATTCACAAGCCCAGAATTGCTCCACATCGAGTCACGAATGAGTTTGCGGGGTCAACTCCTGTGGAGGTGTTGGTCTGCCGGTTTACCCACCGTCAGCAGCTCCGAGTTGCCAACGATCAAATATTAAGAACCAGTGAGATTCGACCCGCCGGAAGAATCGGAGTCGCCCTCTTCATGGGCGATGTCGCCGCCGGAGGAATTCATCCAGGAACGCACGACCTTCTCCGCGCTGGTGTCGTCGTTTTCTACCTCTTCGGCCATGTCAGAGAGGTCTTTTTGGGTTATGAACTTGGTCAGCGAGGCCACAGCCTGGCGCTCTTCGCGGTCGAAGAGATCGTCTTGAAAGAGCACCACGAAATTCTCTGGCAATTCGGGATCGGAACCCTCGCAGCCACTGGCACCGGAAGGCTCAACCGTGGAGGTATCCGTGGGCAAGCTCGACATGAGCGCAATGTGGGTACGGGCCAAGTAATCCTCGCCTCCGGGCTCAGAGGCTTTCTGTGCCTTCTTGTAGTCCTTCGAAATAGCCCGCGCCTCACCGGGGTTGAGGATATTGAGGAACGCGCCGGTGCAACCCACATAGAAATTGCCACCCGGGTTCATGGAACGCCCACCCTTGGTGTCGTGGAAGATGTCTCCCTTCACAATGGACGCCTCGCGGCCCTGCCCCATCAGCTCCTGACGGTAGATCTCTGCGAGGACCAGCTGGTCGGTCTTATTGGCATCGACCACAATGCCGATGGGCTCGCTCTGGGGGTTCTTAGCAAAGGGGTTGGTATCGAACTGGGAGGAACAACCGGAAAGCAGCGTTGCGGACAGCACCACACCGGCAATGACACGAGTGGGGCGGGCAAAGCTGCGCATGGCGATACTCTTCTCCTTTTGGTTGGCGGCGCGTGAGCGTCTAGCTGATTCTACACCGAGGGTGTGTTTACCTCCTGTTGCGGCGTGACTAAGATGGCAAGGGTTATGTCTAGCGTTATTACTGAATCCGCCGTACGCGAGGCACTCTCCCGCGTCGAAGACCCAGAAATTGGCCGCCCCATCACCGAACTCAACATGGTGAAGTCCGTTACCGTCACCGGTAATGACGTGGCCGTGGAAATTTACCTCACCATCGCCGGCTGCCCCATGAAGTCCACCATTGAGTCCAATACCCGCGCTGCGGTAGAGGATATTGAGGGCGTTGGAAACGTCACGGTGACGATGAAAGCCATGAGCGATGAACAGCGTCGCGAGCTCAAGAAGAAGCTCCGCGGCGGCCAAGCCGAGCCCGAAATCCCGTTTGCAAAGCCGGATTCCACCACTCGCGTTTTCGCGGTAGCCTCCGGAAAGGGCGGCGTAGGCAAATCCTCCATGACCGTAAACCTGGCCGCGGCGCTGGTCCAGAAGGGCCTCAAGGTCGGCATCGTGGACGCCGATATTTACGGCCACTCCGTTCCCAACCTACTGGGCTGCACTGATGGACCGACCGTGCTCGATGATGAAATGCTGCTGCCGCCGATTTCCCATGGCATTAAGCACATTTCCATCGGACAGTTTGTGGAGGGCAATGCCCCGGTGGTCTGGCGCGGGCCCATGCTCCACCGCGCGCTACAGCAATTCCTGGCTGACGTTTTCTGGGGCGACCTCGACGTGCTGCTCTTGGATCTGCCTCCGGGCACTGGCGACGTCGCCCTATCCGTAGCCCAGCTCATTCCCAATGCAGAGCTACTCATTGTCACCACCCCGCAGGCCGCGGCCGCCGAGGTGGCAGAGCGCGCCGGTTCCATCTCCCAGCAGACCCGCCAGCGCGTGGCCGGCGTAATTGAAAACATGGGCGCCATGGTGATGCCGGATGGCTCCACCATGGATGTCTTTGGCACCGGCGGCGGACAGATTGTGGCCGATCGCCTAGGCGTCATCTTGGGCCATGAGGTGCCGCTGCTGGCTTCCGTGCCGCTGGATCCCACCTTGCGCAGCGGTGGCGATGCCGGCACGCCGATTGTCCTCGATTCCCCCGAGTCCCCCGCCGCCCAGCAGATCCAGGCGGTGGCCGATAAGCTGGCCATCCGCTCCGATTCCCTGGTGGGCAAAAACCTCAACTTGGGCGTGAACTAACGCCCTAGGTTACATCGCCCCACATGCCGCCGCCGGTGGATTCTTCCCCACCGCGTGGCGGCTTTTTCTCGGGCGCGGGCTGCTCCGTCGGCTTGGGGGCTTCGGTGCATTGCTGCGGCCGGGGCTCTGGCTGCGGCTGCTCAGCGTAGATCTGGGAGTAGTCGAAGCTCGGGCGCTGCTGCTGCGGTTGAGACTGCGGCTGCTCCTCCGGCTCCTGTGGAGCGGTAGCGGTCTTGACGTTTTCTGCCATTTTCTTGGGGTTGAAATCGTCCCAGGCGGAATCGTCGCCATCGAAAAGCGCCTTGGTAATTGCCCCCTTCGGACCGAGGCGAGTCCACTGGGCAGCTTGGGTGAGCGGGCCGCGGATATCATCGAATTCCGAGGTAATCGAGCTCATCTCGCCGTTGAGCTCCGCCTTGGCGTTATTGATGGCCTTGCGGGCCGCGTAAATGGCCGCGCGCACATCCTTAATCACCTCGGGCATGCGCTCCGGGCCGATTACGATGATGCCCAAAAGCACGATGACGAAAATCTCGGGCCAACCAATGGAAGAAAACACGGTTAAATACTAGTCCCTCACTCTTAGCCGCGCTGATTGTGCTTGATTGCGCGAACCACCATTTCCACCTTGTCCAAGAAATCCTGCTGCGGCCGGTGCGCAGGCGTTGCCGCATCCGGCCCGGGCGTCACCCCTTCGGTGGCAATGCCCGCGAGCTTTGCCAGCAGGGATTGCGGCGCCTTGACTTTAGCGGAATCCGCGCAGTGGCGAACCCACTCTGAGGCATGGCGCTGCTGGTGAACATCCGCCCGGCACTCGGCGCAGTGCACCAAGTGGATGCGCACGCGGTGCATGAATTTCGGCTCCATCTCCCCGTCTACGAAGGCAACGACAGCCTCCGGGCCAAGGTGCCCGATGGTATCGCTGCGCCGCGCCTTAGCCTTCGCCTTATCGCGGGCCTTGGCCTGGGCGGCATCGAATCCGCCGCGCACGCTCAGCGTGGACAAGGTTCGACGTCCCCGCAGCGAGTCCATCAACACCCTCCTCCAGTAGTTGCTTGGCCTTCAGTGACACGGAAAGTCCCCGCCGGTAGCGGGGACTATGCAGTTTCTTTAAAGTTTAGCGCGCGGTGGTTTAACGCGTGCGCAGCAGCATGCGGGTTTCCGCATTGGTTTGCGCTTCTTTTTCGAGTGCCGCACGCAGCTGCGAGCGGCCACGGTGGATGCGGGAGCGCACCGTACCCATCTTGACGCCCAGGGTCTCCGCAATCTCGTCATAGCTCATACCTACGACATCACATAGCACCACGGCCACGCGGAAATCGGGAGCCAGGCCATCGAGCGCGGATTGCAGCGCCGGGTCCAGGTTGGCCACGGTATAGGCCTGCTCCGGGGTCATATCCGTGCCGGGCACGCGTTCATAATCCTCCGGCAAGGCCTCCATGCGGATCTTGGAGCGATGGCGAACCATGTCCAAGAAGAGGTTGGTGGTAATGCGGTGCAGCCACCCCTCAAACGTACCGGCCTGGTATCTATCCAGGGAGCGGAAGACACGCATGAAGGTTTCCTGGGTGAGGTCCTCTGCATCGTGCTGGTTGCCGGAGAGGCGATACGCTAAGCGGTAGACGCCATCAGCATGTTCGGCCACTAGGTCACCCCAGGCGGGCATGTCAGCTTCGCCGGCATCGAACGCCGCGGTACCGGTCAACTCCGCCTCAGGGGTGGCGGGCTGAAGAGATTCGGCATCGCGCTTCGTTGTTGTCATGCATGTCATCTTTCTACACTTCAAAGTGAAACTCCAGCCACAGTGCTGATAATTTCCTGTGAGTCCGTCACATTATCCCCACCCACCACAACCTCGCTGGCTAAGCGCGTTTTTGCCACATTTGCGGACACTTTTCCCTAAGGTTCATTGTGTGACTACTACCGCATATGAAGCACTGCGTTCTTATATCGAGACCACCAGCGAGCCCTCCGCAGCCCTGCGTGGGGCGCGCGACCACGCCGATGAGTACGGTCTGCCCGTTCCAGATGAATCAACGGGCCAACTGCTCACCACGCTGACGGCCGCCTCGGCCGGCTCTACCGAACGCCCCCAGTCCGTGGCGATCACCCCAGCCGCCAATGTGGTAGGCCTCTACCTGCTTGCCGGCATGCCCGATAATGGCATCTTGACCTGCATCGACCCCGAGGCTGAGCACCAGCGCAGCGCCAAGACCGCCTTCCGCGAGGCGGGCTATGCACCTTCGCGCGGCCGCTTCCTGCCGTCTCGCCCACTCGAGGTCATGGGCCGCCTGGCTAATGATGCCTACCAGGTCATCTACGCCGACGTCGCCGCGCTCGAGCTCCCCGCCATCATCAAGGCAGCGTGGCCACTGCTGCACCAAGGCGGCACCCTGGTCTTGGCTAATTCTTTGCTCGATGGCACGCTTGCCGACGTCTCCCGGACCGACCGCGACACCGCCGCCGCCCGCGAAGCAGACGAGTACCTTCGCGAGCTGGAGGGCGCAAACGTCACCCGCTTGCCGCTGGGTTCCGGGGTCACGCTCGTGACGAAGCTCTAGACCTTCTGGTTTTTGCCGACGACAACCACGCCGCCGTCAGAAACCTTGAAGCGCTCCTCATCGCGCTCGCGGTCCACACCGATAATTGCGCCATCGCTGACGACGACGTTCTTATCGAGGATCGCGCGGCGTACCACCGCACCACGACCGATGCGCACGCCCGGCAGGATGACCGATCCTTCGACCGTGGCACCATCGGCCACGTGGACATCGGACGCCAGCACGGAATTGCGCACCGTGCCGCCGGAAACAATACAGCCCGGCGCCACCATCGAGGATTGCGCGATGCCATTTTGCACGAACTTCGCCGGCGGGAAATTGGAGTCATCCGTGGAGTGAATCGGCCAATTCTGGTTATAGAGGTTAAAGATCGGGTGCACCGAAATCATGTCCATGTGCGCTTCATAGAAGGAATCGATGGTGCCCACGTCACGCCAGTAGCCGTGATCGCGTTCGGTAGATCCCGGCACCTCATTTGCCATGAAGTCATAGACATGCGCTTGCCCACGCTTCACAAAGTACGGAATAATATCGCCGCCCATATCGTGGGCGGAGTCCTCGTTCTTTTCGTCCTCCAAGAGGGCGTCAATAAGCGCCTGCGCCGTAAAGACATAGTTTCCCATCGAGGCATAGCTCATATTCGGGTCATCCGGAGTGGCCGGTGGGTCCGCAGGCTTTTCCACGAACTCCGTGATGGTTCCCATGCCATCGGCCTCGATGCAACCAAAGGCCGTTGCCTCCGCGCGCGGCACGCGAATGCCGGCCACCGAACAATCCAGTCCCGCAGCGATGTGTTCTTCTACCATCTGCGCCGGATCCATGCGGTAAACGTGGTCCGCGCCGAAGACAATGACATAGTCCGGTTTTTCGTCATAGATGAGGTTGAGCGATTGCACAATGGCATCCGCCGAGCCGTTGTACCAACGCTTACCGCGGCGCTGCTGGGCAGGCACCGAAGCAATGTATTGCGGCGTCGGCCCCGCCAAATTCCACGCCTGGGAAATGTGACGGTCCAAGGAGTGGGACTTGTACTGGGTCAACACCGCAATCTTGAGGTAGCCAGCGTTGACCAGGTTGGACAGGACAAAGTCAATGAGGCGGTAGTATCCGCCAAAAGGCACGGCGGGTTTGGCGCGGTCTTCGGTCAGGGGAAAAAGGCGCTTTCCCTCGCCGCCGGCAAGGACAATGGCTAGGACATTTGGCAGGCTTCTCACGTTTTCAAACCTATCTGCAAATCCCACATTTCGCAGCAGATATATGCACATTTCTACCCCCATCCCGTATTTCTGCACGCGGCACCAGAGATACGTATTCTGGGTGGGCATGAGAGCCGGAATCTTTTCCAAAGAATACCCGCCGGAAATCTACGGCGGGGCCGGAGTTCACGTAGCTGAACTCACCCGTTTTATGCGCGATATCATCGATGTCTCCGTGCACTGCATGGGCTCGCCGCGCGAAGAAAAGGACGTTTTTGTGCACGGCGTGGACCCCGCACTCGAGGGTGCCAATGGAGCGCTCAGGACCTTGTCTACCGGGCTTCGCATGGCCGATGCCGCCTCCGATATCGACATCGCCCATTCGCACACGTGGTACACGGGCCTTGCCGGCCACCTCTCCGCCCAGCTATACGATATTCCGCACGTGGTCACCGCCCACTCCCTGGAGCCACACCGCCCATGGAAGCGCGAGCAGCTCGGCGGCGGCTATGACGTCTCCTCGTGGTCCGAGAAGAACGCCATGGAATATGCCGACGCCGTCATCGCTGTCTCTGCTGGCATGAAGGACTCCATCCTGGATGCCTATCCGCGCATCGACGCCTCCAAGGTCCACGTTGTCCTCAACGGCATCGACACCGACCTGTGGCAGCCGCGAGAGGGAGATGTGTTGGACAAGCTGGGCGTCGATAAGCAACGCCCCATCGCCGCCTTCGTTGGCCGCATTACCCGGCAAAAAGGCGTGAAACACCTGCTGCAGGCAGTGCAGAAGTTCGACCCGGATATCCAGCTGGTGCTGTGCGCCGGCGCGCCCGATACGCCCGAAATCGCGGCGGAGACCGAGGCGCTGGTAGATGAGTTACGCACCCAGCGCGATGGCATTTTCTGGGTCAAGGATATGCTCCCGCGCAACGAGGTACAGCAGATTTACTCCGGCGCGGATGTGTTTGTCTGCCCGTCTATCTACGAGCCGCTCGGCATCGTCAACCTAGAAGCTATGGCCTGCGGCACGGCCGTTGTTGCCTCCAACGTGGGCGGCATTCCGGAGGTTGTGGTCGATGGCGAGACCGGCGTACTGGTGCCTTACGACGCCGCCGATACCGCTGCCTTCGAAGCCGACCTCGCTGCCGCCGTCAATGACGTCGCCGCCGATAAAGAGCGCGCCGCGGAATTTGGCCGCGCCGGCCGCGAGCGCGCCATTCGCGATTTCTCTTGGGCTACGATTGCCGCCCAGACCGTCGATATCTACCGCAGCTTGATTTAAGGAAGGATAGCCGTGACAACTCACCGCCCCGAACTGCATTTTGTCCCTGAAGACGGCGTCCTCGACGCCCCCGCTGGTATCCTGCGCGACGGCGATACCTGGCACCTGTTCTACCAGTACCGCCCCACCGCGGACTCCCCTGCCCGCTGGGGACACACCTACTCCGAAGAGTCTCCCTTTGACTGGTTGGACTGCGACGATGTCCTCGCCCCCGTCGGCGGCGAGCTCTCCCTGCGCGCAGGATCCGTAGCCCAAGGTCCGGACGATATCCATCTCTATTTCACCTCCGTGACCGCCGCCGGAATCGCCGTTCACCTCGCCCGCTACGCTGACGTGGACGAGATCTGCGAGGTCTCCGATGACCCCCAGGCCCTCGACCCCAATGTCGTCCGTTTTGGCGAGGTCGTAGGCAATACCCGCAACTTCGATCACTTCCGCTCCCCCTGCGTGGTGCCCGATTGGGCCTCCGAGGACCGCGATAACGGCCACGACGGCTGGCTCATGCTCGCGCTCACCGGCCACTCCGACGCCCCGGTTCCCGTCATCCTCGAATCCACCGATGGTGTGTCTTGGCGCCTGCGCGGCAGCCTCAAGTTCGACGGCGACCCTGGCTTCCTAAAGGGCGAGGTCCCCGCTACCTCGCCCATTCCGCCGGTCGTCTCCCCGCGCCTAGTCCGACTGCGCGACGAGGTTGACGGCAATATCTACGACGTCCTCTTTGTCACCTTGGAGCGCGGCGGCCGAGACGTCTCCGGCTACCTCGTCGGCCGGCTGGAGGGCACCACCTTTACCGTGGTCTCCGGCTTCCGCCGCGTAGACTTCGGCCACGATTTCTCCCGCCCACGCAGTACCAACACCACCACCGGCACGCTCACTCCGGAGCAGCGCTACGAGCGCGCCGTCATCGTCGGTCTCCTCAACGGCAACGGCCGCGGCGATGATGCCACCGCACACGCCTCCTGGGAGGCCGAAGGCTGGGCCAATGCCCTCTCCCTGCCTCGCCGGGTCACCCTCGAAGGAGGCGTCCTCTATCAAGCACCCGCCCGCGGCCTGCCCGATGCCGTCAAGCTCTCCGATTACGCCCGTTCCTGGACCGGCGTCATGGAGGTCCCTTCCGGTTCCTGCGTAACGGTCACGCTTCTCGACGGCGCCGGTGACCCCGCCGCCACCATCTGCCACTCCGGCGATGACATCAGCCTCGATCGCTCCATGAACAAGGCCTTCGACCACTGTTTCGCCGATTCCGAGCCCGCCACGGCCACGCTTGCCGAAGGCGATTCCGATACCCTCACCATCATCCAAGACGGCTCCACAGTCGAGGTTTTCGTCGACGGTGGCCTCATCGCCATGGCATCCCGCGTCTACTTCGAGGGTGGCTGCTCCGGCCTGCGAGTCGAGACCTCCGGCGATGCCGTCATCGAGCAGGACTGGCAGCGCTCCGGCTCCAAGCTTTAATCCTCTAGGCTCGCCACACCGCCCCCTCCTCACCCCCGCCCTTCGCGCTCACCGGCGCAGCCGCCCACCGCGGTTCCGCTTCCCTCAGTGAGCGGCAAGGGCGGGGTTGCGCGTTTTCGGCCTCACTCCGCTGGGCCGCGTCTCCCCCTCGCTCCCTCACACGCGTCCTTCGCGCTCACGGGAAGATGCTGGGACGTCGGAAAGCGTGTGCCGGTGAGCGGCAAGGGGGGAAACCTCCCATCGCGCTCACTGGGGAGACGAAAAGAACCACCCCACGCGCTTCCGGTGAGCGCGAAGGGCGGTGGAGGTGGCTGTGGCCGGCCCGGAGCTAGACGGTGCGGAGGCGGTCCAAGCGGGCGCGGGCGGTGACCGTGAGCGTCGGGGGCAGCGCGGCCATGCGCTCGGCGAGTTCGCCGGCGCTGATGTGGCGCGCGGACGGGCTCATGCCCACCTGAGCGGCGACGGAGGCCTTATCAAGCTCGATGGGGAACGAGATATCGACCGGGTCGGCCGCCTGCTCGAGGAAGCCCTCGGCCTGCTCATACATGCGCTCGACCTTGCCTTCTTCCACGCCGAGGATGCCGAGCGGCTCGCGCAGCTCATCCAGGTGTCCAGCGCCGGGCGTCAAGACGATGACCTGGCCGCCCGGGGCGAGCACGCGTTGGAATTCGGCGGGATTGCGCGGGGCGAAGACTACGGAGATTGCGTCGACGGACTCATCCCGGATGGGCAGGCGCTCCCATACATCGGCCACGACGGCGCCGACGCGCGGGTGGCACTTGGCCAAGTGTTTCGCGGCGTGCGGGGAAATGTCGAGACCGACGCCGCGGGCCTCCGCGATGGAGTCCAGAGTATGGGCCAGGTAGTAGCCGGTGCCGGCGCCCACCTCGAGGAGGGAGGCGGGCTTGGACTCAGCCAAGGAGGCGGAATCCAGTGCGTCCTGGACGGCCCCGGTTACCGCCTCAACGAAGGGCGCGAAGTGGCCCATGGCCAGATAGGTCTCACGGGCGTTGACCATATCCATGTCATCGCCCTTGTGCTTGAGCCCGGCTCCGGCGGCAAGGGTGACATAGCCCTTCTTGGCCACATCAAAGGAGTGGCCGGATTCCGAGACGAGTCGAGAGAAATCATCGGCACCAGAAAGCGCGGTGCCATCGTTGGGATCGGCCAGAATGTCGACGATATGAGAAAGCATGTACCTAGACTAGCTAGAAACCTCGGTCAACAGGGAACCGAGCTCGGCGGCTTCGTCTTTGCTCAGCTCGATGACGATGCGTCCGCCGCCATCCGAGGGGATGCGCATTACAATTTTGCGGGACTCCTCTACTGCTTCCATTTCTCCGCCCGTGGTGCGCGGCTTCATTGCTGCCATAGTGAGTCTCCTTTAGTTAACTTCTTTTCCTTCCAGCTTAGACCTTTTCTGCGCGGAAGATAGTTGTTCCTCCAGTTGCGCGAGGAGATCGTCCACCTGATCCTGGCGGTATCCACGGGGAACAACCTCAAATTTTACCTGGTCAAGGCGGCCTTCGCGGAGGGCGGCGCGGTTATTTTCCCGCACCTTCTGCGGCTCGTCGAGCGGGTACATGACCTCGCCGCGGCCAAAAATGGAGCCCCAAACCCAGGTACCGATGACGGTCAGGGCGATCAGGACGAGAAGGAGCATAATCCAAGACAGCATGGCTTAAACCATACCTTTTAGCGGCGGGCGTTGAGCAACGGGCGCGAGGACCCCGGCGCGGGCGAGCAGCGTGCGCGCGACTACCTCGGCCATCGGCGCCAGCTCGTGCAGCGGCCGGTTACGGTGCACCCGCGTGCCCAGGTCTACCTGTGCGACTATGCCCCGCTTGCCGACGTCCACCATTAGCCCCGCTTCCACCCCATACCCCTCCACGAAGGGCAGTTCTAGGGCGGTGGCGCGGCGCAGGGCGTATTCGCCTCCGAGGGGCTGATCGATGTGGGCCAGCTCGGGAAAGAACTGCTTGATGAGCGGCTTGGCAGTCAGTTCAGTCACGCGGCCGCCGCCGGTGGGCTGGCCATTGAGGCTGCGGCGGTAGCGGGCTTTGACCATCTCCACCGCGGGGTCGGCGAAGGGCGCGGCCAAGGCCGAGACCATGCCGGGCGCGGCGGATTCGAGGTCGGCGTCGACAAAGACGACGATATCTCCCTTCGCCGCGGCAACCCCGCGCCAGAGGGATTCGCCCTTACCGGGTCGCGGTTTCTCTGGGAGGATATCGCGCCAATTGCGCACATCCGCTCCGGCGGCGGCAGCGTGGGAGGCGGTGGCGTCGGTGGAATCGGCGTCGATGACGAGCACCTCGAGAGGTTCATCGGCGAGGCAGGCGCGCACGACGTCTGCGACGGTGCCCTCCTCGTTGAGCGCTGGAATGATCACGGAGACGCTCATGCAAGGCCTCGCGTGGTTGCTAGCGGGGCTACCTCGCCTTGGATGGCGGCGGTCATGCGGATGACATCGGCGGTCTCGGCCACCTCGTGCACGCGAAAGGCGGCCACACCGCGGGCGGCAGACCACGCGGTGGCGGCCAGGGTGCCGGCCACGCGCTCGCCTACCCCGCGGTCGAGCGTCTCGCCCACGAAGTCCTTATTGGATAGCGCCATGAGCACCGGCCAACCGGTGGCCACAACCTCGTCGATACGCCGCAGGAGCTCGAGCCCGTGGAAGGTGTTCTTGCCAAAGTCATGCGTCGGATCGATGAAGGTCAGTTCCTCCGGGCAGCCGAGAGTGGCGGCGCGCTCGGCCAGTTGGGTGGTTTCCGCGATGACATCGGCCACCACGTCGTCGAAGTGGACGCGATGCGGCCTGGTGCGCGGGGTGATGCCGCCGGTGTGCGAACAGACGTAGCCTACACGGTGGTGGCCGGCGACCTCGATGAGCCCGGGGTCCCAGCCGGCCCACGTGTCATTGACTAGGCCGGCGCCGGCTGCGATGGCGGCCTCTGCCACCTCGCTGCGCCAGGTATCGACGGAGATGAGCACATCCGGGTGGCGCTGGTGCACCTTCTCGATGATCGGCACCACGCGGTCGATTTCCTCCGCCGCGTCCACAGCCTTGCCCGGACCAGCCTTCACGCCACCAATATCGACGATCGAAGCACCGGCCGCAATCACCTCATCGCAGCGGCGCAGCGCCGGGTCAAGGTCAAAGGTTGCGCCCTTGTCGTAGAAGGAATCCGGGGTGCGATTGACAATCGCCATCACACGCGCGAGGCTCAACGCGGCTCCCTGATGCGCTTATCGCTCATGACTTGGTGGCGCTGGATGATGTGGGAGAGGGCCTCATCGGGGTCGTCGGTAAGCAGGAAAAGCTCCCGGTCGCCCTCGTTGATATACCCGCTGGCCGCGAGCGTGTTGTCCATCCATTCCAGCAGGCCGGACCAGTACTCGGTGCCCATGAGCACGATGGGGTAATTGGTCACCTTGCCGGTCTGCACCATGCACATGACCTCGAAGAACTCATCCATCGTGCCCATGCCGCCAGGCAAGCAAATGAAGGCCTGCGAGTACTTCAAGAACATCGTCTTGCGGGCAAAGAAGTAGCGGAAATTCAGGCCCAGATCCACATACTCGTTAAGCCCCTGCTCATGGGGAAGCTCGATGCCCAAGCCCACGGACAGCCCGCCGGCTTCGTGGGCGCCACGGTTGGCTGCCTCCATGATGCCGGGGCCGCCACCGGTGATGACGGCATAGGAGTGCTCGGCCAGCTTGCGGCCGACCTCGACGCCCAGCTGGTAGCTCGCGTCCTCGGGCGTGGTGCGTGCGGAGCCGAAGACGGTGACGGCCTTCGGCAACTTGGATAACGCATCGAAGCCGGCGACGAATTCGCCTTGGATGCGCAGCACGCGCCACGGATCGGCATGCTGCCACTCGTGGTCTGCACCGGACTCCAAGAGCCGCTGGTCAAAGGTGGAGGCCTGTTCGCCTTCGGTGCGCAGCAGCATCGGGCCGCGCAGAGTGCGCATCTGCTCAGGAGTCATGTCTATCCCTTCAGGTATTTCAGGAGGGCGGTGGATACTTCACTAATCTGCGCGGTGGGGACCTGCTCGTCCTTTTTATGCGCAAACCCTGGGTCACCGGCGCCGAAGTTCACGGCCGGGGTGCCCATTTCGGAGAAGCGGGCGACGTCGGTCCAGCCAAACTTGGCGCGGACGTTGCCCCCGACGGCGTCGATAAGAGCTTTGGCTGCAGGCTGGCCCAACCCAGGCTGGGCGGCCGGGGCAATGTCGTCGATGTCGATGGTGACGTCTTCTTCCTCACCGATGATGGACTTCATATACTCCAGCGCCTCGTCGCTCGTGCGGTCCGGGGCGAAGCGGAAGTTTACAAACATCCATGCCTCATCCGGCAGCGTATTGGTGGCCACGCCGGACTCGAGGTGGACGATGTTGAGGCCCTCGCGGTAGGTGCAGCCATCGATGGTGACATCGCGGGACTCATAGGCGGCGATGCGGCTCATGATGGGCGCGAGCTTGTGTGCTGCGTTGGAGCCGAGCCAGGCGCGGGCCGAGTGTGCGCGGGTGCCGTGGGCGGTAACGCGCAGGCGGATGGAGCCCTGGCAGCCAGCCTCCACCATGGCGCCGGAGGGCTCACCCAGCAGCGCGAAATCGCCCTCGAGCCACTCCGGGTGGTCCTTTTGCAGGTGGCCCAGGCCATTAAATTCAGTGGCTACTTCTTCGCCCTCATAGGCGATGACGGTGAGGTCATGCTTTAGCTCGTCCGCTTCGTGCAGCTGGGCAAAGGCATTGAGGTAGACGGCCATGCCAGACTTCATATCCACGGTGCCGCAGCCCCACATAATCTCTACCCCGTCTTCAGAGGTTTCCGTGTGATGCGGTACATTTTCTGCCAACGGAACGGTATCAATGTGGCCGGCGAGTACTACGCGGGAATCTAGCCCGCGGTTCGTCCGGGCGCACACGGTATTGCCGTAGCGGGCAACCTCGACGTCCAATCCGCGCAGCGCTTCTTCGATGGCGTCTGCGATGGCCTCCTCATGGTGGGAGGGGCTCGGAATATCCACGAGCGCCTTGGTTAGTTCGATGGGGTCTGCATATAGATCTAAAGTCACAAAGCGCCATGCTAGCGCTCCGCGCAGCTCACCGCATTGTGTAAAGTTCACTTCACTGCAAATAATTCGTCCTCCCTAAGGTGATAACAATGGCCGAAGGCACTCAATTGAAATCCCGCCATCTCACGATGATGGGCCTTGGCTCCGCCGTAGGCGCCGGCCTCTTCCTCGGCGTGGGCCTCGGCATCCAGATTTCCGGCACCTCCGTCCTCATCTCCTATGCCGTAGCCGGCGCGCTCATCGCACTAGTGATGTGGATGCTTGGTGAAATGGCCGCCGCCCGCCCCTCTTTGGGGTCATTTTCCACCTACGCCGGCCAGGCCTTCGGTCACTGGGCGCGCTTTACCATGGGGTGGATTTACTGGTTCATGCTGATCATGGTCATGGGCGCCGAAATCACCGGCGCGGCCGCCATCGTTTCCAATTGGTTCGATATTGCCCCGTGGATTCCGGCACTTATCGCCGTGGCCTTCTTCGCGGTGGTCAACTTCGCGGCCGTGGGCGGTTTTGGTGAGTTCGAGTTCTGGTTCGCCATCATCAAGGTCGGAGTCATCGTCGCCTTCCTCGTCATCGGCGCACTCATGGCGCTGGGCATCCTGCCGGGCATGGATGTCTCCTTGGCCGGTACCAATTTCACCGATAACTTCCTACCCAATGGCATGCCTGGCTTCGCCGCCGGATTGCTGGCCGTCGCCTTTGCCTTCGGCGGCATCGAGCTGGTGACCATCGCGGCCGCCGAGTCCGAGGATCCGGCACATAACGTCGCCACCGCGGTGCGCGCCATCATCGTGCGCATCATGATTTTCTACATCGGCTCTATCGTGGTGATCACCATGGCGCTGCCGTTTAGCTCCATCCAGGACGCCGATGTCGCGGCCGATTCCCCCTTCACCCTAGTGCTCGCGGCCGCCAAGATTCCCTTCGCGGCAGGCTTCATGGAGGCCATTATCGCCCTCGCCCTGCTCTCCGCCTTCAACGCGCAGATTTACGCCACCTCCCGCCTGGTCTTTGATATGGCCAAGGACCACTGCGCCCCGGGATTTTTCCTCAAACAAAATCGCGCCGGTTCCCCCATCAACGCAGTCATCTTGTCCATGGTCTTCGCCTTCGCTTCGGTGGGGCTACAGTTCTGGAACCCGCCGGGACTCCTGGCATTCCTCTTCAACGCCGTCGGCGGGTGCCTGCTGGTCATCTGGGCATTCATCGTGGCTTCCTTTATTAAGCTGCACCCCGTGCTGCGCAAGAACGGCGAGCTAACGGAAATCCACGTACCCGGTTTCCCCTGGCTGCCCTGGATCACGGCCGCCGCCCTGGGCGGACTAACCCTGCTGATGCTCTTTGATCCGGCCGCACGCAACCAGGTCATCTCGGTTCTCATCCTGGCTGCGGTGCTCGTCATCTTGTCCTTTGTACTTCCCACTGGCCAGCGCGCGGGGGCGCAGAAATAGTTGCTAAGCTAGCGGGCATGACTTCTGCATCCGCACGCGGCCTAGCAACCATCACCCATGACGGCACCGTCTTGGACGTATGGTTCCCGGCCGTATACACCGATAAGAACGTAGAGACCACCGAAACCAAGCGCTTGGAGGAGGTCCCCCAGCAGTTCTCCGCGCTGGCAGGCCCAGACGAGGAGCGTGGCGTGGCCCGCGTTGCCATTGAGACCTCCATCAAGGATCTGGATGACGCCCCCGTCGATACCTACGATGCTTACCTGCGCCTGCACCTCCTGTCCCACCGCGCGGTCAAGCCACACGGCCTGAATATGGACGGTATCTTCGGCCACCTCAATAATGTGGTCTGGACCAACTACGGTCCGTGCGCCGTGTCCGATTTCCAGATGGTGCGCGGCCGCCTGGCCTCCCGCGGCCCGGTCGTTGTTTACTCCGTGGACAAGTTCCCCCGCATGGTGGACTACGTTGTGCCGTCCGGCGTCCGCATTGGTGACGCAGACCGCGTGCGCTTGGGCGCCCACCTGGCTGAGGGCACCACCGTCATGCACGAGGGCTTCGTCAACTTCAACGCCGGCACCTTGGGCGCCTCCATGGTGGAGGGCCGCATCTCCGCGGGCGTCGTCGTGGGCGATGGCTCCGATATCGGCGGCGGCGCGTCCATCATGGGCACCCTATCCGGCGGCGGCAAGGAGGTCATCTCCATCGGCGAGCGCTGCCTCCTCGGCGCCAACTCCGGCATTGGCATTTCGCTTGGCGACGACGCCGTGGTCGAAGCCGGCCTCTACGTCACCGCCGGCACCAAGGTAACCGTCTTTGGCAAGGTCGCGGAAGCACTCGGCGTCGGCAATGGCGAGAACGTCAAGGGCTCCCAGCTCTCCGGCGCCTCCGGCATGCTGCTGCGCCGCAACTCCGTCTCCGGTGCGGTTGAGGCCGTGGAGTGGAAGTCCGAGGCCGTCGCGCTTAACGACGAGCTGCACAAGAATTAATACCCCCGATTCCTATAGACCAATCGGGCAAAATAAGATGGAGGGGTGACTGATAACTCCTCCACTCTCGGTTCTGGCCTGAAGGTCCGCCACCTGACGATGATGGGGCTAGGCTCCACCATCGGTGCCGGACTTTTCTTGGGCACCGGCGTTGGCATCTCCGCCGCCGGCCCCGCTGTGCTCCTCGCTTACGTCATCGCTGGCTTTCTGGCCATTTTGGTGATGCAAATGCTGGGCGAGATGGGCACCGTTATCCCCGCCTCCGGCTCCTTTTCCGAATACGCCGAACACGGCATCGGCCGCTGGGCGGGCTTTACCCAGGGCTGGATTTATTGGCTAGCTACCGTCGCCGTCCTTGGCGCCGAAATCACCGGCGCGGCCGGCTTCATTGGCTCTTGGTTCAACGTCTCGCCGTGGATCCCCGCCGCCGTCTGCGTGGTCCTCTTCGGCATCGTCAATCTGCTGCGCGTGCGCAGCTTCGGCGAATTCGAGTATTGGTTCGCCCTCATCAAGGTCATCGTAATCGTGGCCTTTCTCATTATCGGCGCGCTGCTCATCCTAGGCCTCCTGCCCGGCCATTCCTTCATCGGAACCTCCGTCTTCCTAGAGGACGGCTTCATGCCCAATGGCCTCGGCGGCGTCGCGGCCGGCCTGCTCGCAGTAGCCTTCGCCTTCGGCGGCATCGAGGTGGTCGCCATCGCCTCCGCCGAATCCGAAGACCCAGAAAAGTCCCTGGTCAATGCCGTGCGCTCGACCATCTTGCGCATTTCCGTGTTCTACTTGGGCTCCGTCCTCGTCATCACGTTCCTCCTGCCCTATTCCATCCTGGGCGGTGCCTCCACGGCCGCGGAATCGCCCTTCACCATGGTTCTCGAACGTGCTGGCATCCCGGGCGCGGCCGGCATCATGGAAGTCGTCATCGTGCTCGCGCTACTCTCCGCCTTCAACTCTCAGATCTACGCCTCCTCCCGCATGATGCACTCTCTAGCCTCCCGCGGTGAGGCCCCGCGCGTCTTCACCACCACCAATAAGGACGGCGTTCCCACCACCGCCATCGGCCTGTCCGTCCTCCTCTCGGCCGTCATGGTCGTGCTCAACTACGCCGATACCGGTTGGCTTCTTACCTTCATGCTCAACGCCGCCGGCGCCTCCCTGCTCATCGTCTGGGTCTTCATCGCCGTCAGCCAGCTGCGCCTGCGCCGCCAGCTCGAGGCCCTCCATCCCCTCCCCATCCGCATGTGGGCCTTCCCCTACCTCACTTGGTTCGCCCTCGCCCTCTTTGCGGCCATCGCGGTGCTCATGCTTACCGACGCCACCGCCCGCACCCAACTCCTCTCCGCCGCCGCCATGTTCGCAGTGCTCGCCCTCGCCGGCGTCATCAATTCCAAGGTTCGCGGCATCAACCCGACCTCGACGCTGCCTCTGACCTAGCCCAGGGGCTCACCTCGCCCCTTCCCTCCACCCTCGGCCACGCCCCACCCTTGCACACCCCCGCCTTTGGCCACTCCCCGCCCTTCGCGCTCACCGGCACAAGGCGGGGTCTCTCTTTTTCATCACCTGGTGAGCGCCAAGGGCGAACTCTGCCCACACCCCTCCCGCCGCGCTCACGGGGGAGCACAGATCAGGCCCACCCGGGGCCGCCAGTGAGCGCGAAGGGCAGTTATCCACAGCTATCCGGACCACGCAGCGGAAAATCGCCCCCTAACCCCGGGTTATCCACAGGATGCTGCGACGCGCATAGCTCCAGCCCAACACGACTGCTTAGGTTAAGCCCCATGGGGGAATAGACTACCACGGAACTACGCGGGCAAGGTTTGAGCAAGGATGCGATTCGTCGCAAGGTACGCGAGGGGAAGCTCTTTCGCGTGCATCGGGGGATTTATACCGATGAATGGACGCCCTGGGCGGTGGCGCGGGCGCTGGCGCATGGGCTCAGCCGCATCCATTTCACGGGAAAGACGGCGCAGGAGATTTACCTCGGCCGGCAGCTGACATTTCCTCTGGAAGCGGAGGGACCACGCACTTTGAAGGGAAAGAACTTTCGCGTTTCACACTCGCGACTTCAAGCCACGCACAAGGTCAACGGCCTTCCGGTGGTGCAACCCTTGTGGGCCGCGCGAAGGATTTCGCGGGCCTGCACACCTCTTTTGGAAGAACACTACCGGGGAAAGCACGGACCCGGCCGTCTAGAAATGGACCGTCGGCGAATGCGACGCGTCCCGAATTCTCTAAAGGAGACGATCCAGCACGCTGCGATTGGAGCGGATAGCCCGCCGGAGCGCACTTTAAGCAGAAAGCTGCGCACTGTAGGAATTTTCCCAGAACACAATGCTCTCATTGCTGGGTACCGCTTTGATCTCAGGATTGGAAGGCTCCTGGTGGAGGTCGATGGCTGGGAATACCACAAACACAGCGTGGCCTTTCAGGCTGACCGCTCCAAACAAAACGCGGCCGTCGCCCACGGGTATACGGTCTTGCGCTTTACTGCCGACGACATTAACTACCACCTCAGCGAAGCCATCCTGCTTATAAAAGCCACTATTGAGGTGCTAAAAGGCCGCAACCCTGAGCTTCCGTACTCAGCAACTCAGCCCTACTGGACATGGCACCTATGCGTACAACCCTTGCCGCATTGACAATTATTCTTTACATTAGGACATGTAAGCAAGACACACAGTAAAGGAGTCCAGATGGCCGACCACCCCAACATGGTCCGCAAATGGCGCCGCTGGCTCGAACTATCACAAGCCGAACTCGCTAAAAAAGCCGGCGTCTCCCGCCAGACCATCGCCAATATCGAACGGGGCAATTACTCCCCTTCCGTGCACCTCGCGCTGGACATTTGCCACGAACTAGGTAAATCCGTCGAAGAAATCTTTGGAGCCGAACAACATGATTAACGCCATCGCCAACTACACCCAAACTGAAATTGAACGCGCCACTCGCGATGAATTCGAACGCGATACGCTCTACAAAGCCAGCGCAATTAGCATCACTCTCATCCCATTCCTCGAGCTCGTCGTCGCCGCAATCCTCGCCTGGGTCCTCCCCGGCCGAATGAGCATGCTGTGTTTCCTCGCACTCGTACCGTCCATCCTGGGCAACACGATCGGCACCGCGTGGATGCGCCAACGCGTCGCCACCCCACCAGTGGGCCGAAATTGGACCGCAATGGCCGTCTACTTCATCCCGCTCATCGCCATGTTCACCGGCATTGCCTATAACGCCTACGCGCCTGCCGACGGCCACAGCCCCGCCTCTTACCTCCTCGGCACCGCCGTCGGTGTCATCGCCGTACTCATCCTCACCCCCTTCATTCGTCGCCGCCAGCACCGCCGCGACCAGGCTCGCCTGGATGCCGAGCTCGAAGACTAATCCCCCTCCCTTCCACCTGCCCTTCGCGCTCACCGAGGACGGCGGGTTCCCGCGTTTTCTGCCCCAGTGAGCGCGTGGGGAGGTACCGCCCCTTCACGCTCACCGAGAGGCTCACCCACCGTCGTCGAAGGCATGCCGGTGACCGCGACAGGAGCTTTGTTTACCGACGCCCCCTTCGCGCTCACTAGCAAGCAAGAAAAAGCCCCATAGCCGTGCGCTGGTGAGCGCCAAGGGCGATGGAGCCAAAGGGTGTTGGGGAGTTGGGGCGGATCGGAACGAGGCGGGTGAGGCCGGCCCGGGGCCTGGCTAGGCAGGTTCAGTTTCGTGGACAACCTGCGGGGCCTTAGGCTTGGAACGGAAGGTCCACAGCTTGTTAATAACGAAGTTAATAGGCATCGCCACGATGATAGAAATCGCATTTGCCCAGTAATACATAGTGCGCAGGCCGGTGGAATCATCCAAAATATCGGCCGGCAGATGCAGCGAAGAGGTGGGATTCATCAGCAGGTGCTGAATCGCCATCGACACCAAAAAAGCACCAATACCGGCGAGCAAGAAGGGGAAGAATCCGCGAATCCAGGACACCTTAGACACTGACTTGAAGGTCCACATGCGGTTGAGTTGGTAGTTCCACGTATTCGCGACCAAGAAAGCGATGGTGGAATACAGCATGAACCAGCGCAGGTGAAATTGGGTTCCGAAGAGGTTGACCAGCGGGTCATTGGGCATCGCTTCGAAGAACGCCCAGCCGCATTTTTTGGCGATGACTGAAGCAACCAAGTTCACTAGGGTTCCCGAACCGCCGACGATGCCGAATTTGAGAAACTGCCCAAAATTGGACACAAAGCGCGCCACGCTGAGGTCTGCCATGGGCCGCCTTTCTAGCCAGTGATTAAATAACTACTCGATTGTAGTTCTTAAGGCCTGGGAACTGAAAAATTGACGCTCGGAATGTGATAGAGGATCTATAAAAGTTATAGCCTCGTGGAGCAGGGCGAGCGGGGTTCGGAAGTCATAGAGGTCGAGCTTGCGCGGGGTGGGATAGGTATCATCGCCGAGCAGCGGGTGGCCGAGGTAATTGAGCAGCACTCGCAGTTGGTGGGTATGGCCGGTGCGCGGCCACATGGTCACCTCCCGGCCGGCCGCGCGCACATACGTAGAGGTGGGCGTGCCATCGGAAGCAACGAGCACCTGGCGCGAGCCACGGGGCTTGCGCATACGCAGGGCAATTTCCCGGTCCACATAAAGCGGCCGCTTGACGACGCCCCGATACCTCTTCACCGCACTCCCCTCCAGGAAGATGCGCTGGTAGGCGGCGCGGGTTTCGGGATTGCGGGAGCAGATGACGAGGCCAGCGGTCAGGCGATCCAGGCGGTGCAGAGGTACGATGTCGTCTTCGCCAAAATCTACGCGCAGGCGGGTTTGCAGCGTTTCGCGCTGGAGGCGGCCGTTAGTGGTCGTGGGCAGGAAGTGCGGCTTATCGGCCACGATGAGGTCGCGGTCGGCGTGGACCACGGAGTAGTCGAAAGGAATCGGGCGCTCCGGCGGCACCGCAGGGTGGTACCAGGCGGGCACGGGGTGCGGGAGCGCGGCGCCGGGCAGCAGCGCGGTGCCGGGCGAAAAGGGAGAGTCGCCGGCACGGGCAGCGAAGTACTCCCCTTCCTCGGGCACGCGGCCGCGCAGGACCGTTTTGCGCGGCGAAATGCCCGCGCGGGCGGGAGGCCTACCGGAATTAGGCACCGGCGAGGCGGTCCACGGCGGCATCGATGCGCTCATCGGTGCCATTGAGGCCGATGCGCACGTGCTTCTCGCCGGCTGGGCCGTAAAAGTCACCCGGGGCCGCGAGGATGCCCCGCTCGGCAAGCCAGTCGATGGTCTCGCGGCAATTCTCGCCCCGGGTGGCCCACAGGTACATGCCGGCATCGGAGTGGTCGATGGTAAAGCCGGCGTCGACAAGCGCGTGCATGAGCACCGCACGGCGGGAAGCGTAGCGGTTGCGCTGGAGTGCTTCGGTGTCGTCGTCGTTTAGCGCGGCGACCATGGCGGCCTGGATGGGACCTGGAACGATGAGGCCGGCGTGCTTGCGCAGCTGGAGCAGCTCGGCAATGAGGTCATTATCACCCGCGAAGAAGCCGGCGCGGTAAGAGGCCATATTCGCGGTCTTGGACAGCGAATGCATGGCGATGAGCCCGGTGTTATCGCCATCGGTCACGCGCGGATCCAGGATGGATACCGGCGGGTTATCGTCATTCCAGCCCAAGCTCATATAGCACTCATCGGAGGCGATGATGGCGCCGGTCTCCCGCGCCCACGCCACGATGCGGCGCAGCTCCTCCACGCCGAGCACGCGGCCGGTGGGATTGGACGGCGAATTCAAAAAGACCAGGGAGGCATCCTGGAAATCGGAATCCGCGCGCAGCGGCGTGGCGCCAGCGAGCAGGGCGCCCACCTCGTAGGTGGGATAGGCCACCGAGGGAAAGGCGACGGTCTCGCCGCGCATGCCCAGAAGCGTGGGCAGCCAAGCGATGGCCTCCTTGGTGCCGACCACCGGCAGGACGCGGTCAACCTGCATGTTATAGCGGCGAGTGAGCGCGGCGGCGATGGCCTCGCGCAGCTCCGGGGTGCCGGCGGTCTGCGGGTAACCAGGGTTCTGCGCGGCTGCGGTCAACGCAAGCTGCACGCCTGGGGATACAGGGTCAACGGGGTTGCCCACCGAGAGGTCAACGATTCCACCCGGGTGGGCCTGGGCCTTCTTCTTGGCGCCGGCCAGCGAATCCCAGGGGAAGTCTGGAAGCGTCTTTCCTAGCGGTGTGCGTGCCATGTCTTACTCCTGATTCTGTGGCGGAAGCGCGGCAATCATCGGGACGTCAAAGTCCTGTGGCCCAAGGGCCGCCGCTCCGCCCGGGGAGCCTAGGTCATCGAAGAAGGCCGCGTTGGCGTCGTTGTAGTCCAGCCACTGATCGGGAACGTCATCCTCGTAGAAGATGGCCTCGACCGGGCAAGCCGGCTCGCAGGCGCCGCAGTCCACGCACTCATCCGGGTGGATGTAGAGCATGCGCTTGCCCTCGTAGATGCAGTCAACAGGGCATTCCTCAACGCAGCCGCGGTCCATTACGTCAACGCAAGGCTGTGCGATCGTATAAGTCATGGAGATTCCTTGAAACTTCCTGATGTCACGGATTTGGGATGTTTAACAGTATGTCACTTCTGCTTGAAAAATGGCCAAACGCCCCCGCCTATCCCGGCCAAAAGCAGGAGCAGGCTGAGAATATTATTGGCCAAGAGCATGTCTCCTGTCATCGGTACGAGGAGCATGAAGGCAAAAAAGCCCAGGCACCAGACGATGAGCGGGATGGCGCCGACCATCGGTGCGAGGCTCCATAGCCGGGCGGTGCGGGTGAGCACGGAGTTAAACCACCACGCAAGCAGGATGGTGATGGGAAAGGCCACGCTCGCGCCGTTAGACAGCGGAATGCGCGCAGTGAGGTAGATGACCTCGAGGAAGACCGAGAGTAAGGCACCGATAGCCAGCCACACTAGGCCGGTGACCTGCTCGCCGCGGCTATAATCCGTGCGCATTACAGGCCGCCCAGCAGGTCATCGGCCGGCTCGCCCTGGCCCAGCTGGAAGTACTCGGCGCGCAGCAACGGCATGACCAGCAGGTTGGATAGACCATAGGCCCCGGGCACGTGCTCGGGTTCATGCAGCGCGGCCACGGCGGCCTCGGGGTTGGTGCGGGTGGTGGAGCCATCGGCCACCCAGATTTGGGAGGCGTGGGCGCGCATGGCGCTGCGCTTGGCGTCAAGGGCGGCGTCGGAAAGAGCGACGGTGACATCAGCGCCCTCGTTGGTGAAATTGTCTAGGTACTCCTGGCTGGGCTTGGTCCACCCTGCCGGCGCATCGAGGGTGTCCAAACCGGCATAGTTTGCGGCGCGTTCAAAAATGCCGTACCAAATGCGCGTGCTTGGCGACGCCGCCTTCATCACCGCTTTATGCACCGCAATGTGGTCGGGGTGGCCGTAACCACCATCGGGCCCGTAGGTGAGGATGGCGTGGGGTTGGATGGCTTCGAGCTCGTCGCTGAGAAATTCGGCCGCCTCCTCGATGCGATTGACCAACGCACGGGGGTTATCGTGCGAGGGAGAGCCCGCCATACCGGAGTCGCGGAAATGCCCGAAACCGCCCAATTGAACTCCCTTGACGCCCAGGGCATCGAGGGCATTGGCCAATTCGCGGGCGCGGAAACCACCGAGCTGATCATGATCGGCTAGGTCCTGGTAAGGCTCGCCGATGACCTCGCCATCCTCGCCCAAAGTGAGCGTGATGACGGTAACCTCAGCGCCACGTGCAGCTAGAGTTGCCAGGGTGCCACCCATAAAGAGGGTTTCATCATCCGGGTGGGCGTGCACTGCCACCACGCGGTAGCCGGTTAAGTCCTTAGTCTTCATCTATCCTCCAGCGGGGCGCGGTGATAAGCCCCTCGTCCCAATCATCAATGCTTTGGCCGGGGCCTACAATACCCTCCCCGAGCGCGTGGATACGCGTCTCATCCACCAAAGGCACGTAGAGGGCCTCCTTAGAGTTCACGTCGCGAATGCGTGCGAGCGCTTCCTTCGGGCTCATGGCGCCGGACAAAATCTCCTCGCGAATCTCATCCGCGTTCTCCGGGCAGATTCCGGACAGGTCGCCGGCGAGCGGCTGCTTGTCAGCACAGCTGAAGATATTTGCCGCGGCCACCGAGTTCAGGGAGATATCCTCCCAAGTCACCACGGCATCCACCTCCCCTTCTGGCAAGAGCTTGGAGGTGATCGTGGTAAGGCGCTCGGACACCACCTCGGCAGCGATCCCGTGTGCTTCGAGGACGTCATAAAGCGTATTGGCCGCGGCCAAGGCGGTGGGGCTGGTGGGGTCTACCGCAAAGCGAATCGGCTTCTTACTAGCGCGGGTGCGCAGCGCAGTGAGATCCGCGTCCTTACTTATAGGGTTGTTCCCGGGCTCAAGGTTGGAAGCGCGGCCGGTGGCTAAACGCGCGACCTGGTCCGTGTCAATCAGCGAGGCCAATCCGCGGCGTGCTGCCCTTTCTTCTAGTGCTCCATCCGCGGTAGACATGTGCAGGCGCAGTTGGCGCGGGCGGGTCAGGGCTTTATCGGAAACATGCCCTAAAAGGCCCAGTGCCTCCTGGGAGGTTTGATCCGGGGTAAAGTCCGCGAAACCAATCTGCCCGGAGCGCAGCATATTGAGCGCCTGGTTGCTATCGCGCACTTCGCGCAGCTGAATGACGTCCACCTGCGCCGGATTAGCGCCCCAGAAGCGGTCGTTCCGGTTCAAGGTAATGACTCCGCGGCCGCGGTCCACGCTATCGACGAGGAAGCGCCCGGCCGATGCTGGAATCTTATCGGCTAAGGCAGAGCCAAAGTTATCGTCTTGCAGCAGGTGGGAAGGCAGCAAATTATGGAAAAGCAGGTGCCAATCTTTCACCTTCTGGGAAAAGTCCACGGTGACTACGCGGCCGCCATCGGAGGTATTGACGGCCGATATGGCGTGGTAGCCGGCAGGATCGCGCACACCGGCGGTAGTGGTCATCTGCTTCCACAGGTAGCTGAAGTCCGCACCGGAAATGGGTGTGCCATCGGACCATTGTGCGGGCGAGGCAATGACGTAGCGCACCCGTTGCGCCACGCCCTTTGGAGCGGTGACCTCAGAGGCAGATTCGAGGATATCGGCATCCCTTTGCCCGTGGTGGAACGCCGAGGGCAGCACCAGTTCTGCAATCTGGTCGACCAGCTCGGAGTTATTGGCCACTAGGTGCGGGTTCAATCCCGCGCGCAGAGGGTCCACGCCCACCGAGATGGTCGGGCGCTTGGCGGAGTCGGCATCCTGCGGCTGCTCTTCTTCCGGGGTAGCCGTGGTGGTGGTCTGATCTTCTTGCAGCGCGGAGGCATTATCCTCCACCACCGGTGGTGGGCCGGGGTTGGCCGCGCAGGCGCTGAGGAAGGCAAGGCTGGCGGTGCTGAGTACCGCAGCGATTGCCGACGCCGCGCGCCTTGGTGAAGCCGGATTCTTTTTCATCGCGGACTACTTTAGTCCCTCTACCCCGCCGAAACGAAGATTATTGGCGCTAGACTCGGCCATAGACCGCTACTTTCGAGAAGGCCCCAATGCTCATCTGCCAAGAAATGTTCCTTCTACTGACCAAGGACAACGGCAAGAAGGAAGACTGGGTGTCCAATAATGAGGCCGCGCTGCGCGCCACCGTACTCGCGGACCTGCTGCTGGGCGGGCACGTAGAGCTCGGTGAGAAGAAAAGGGTGGAGACTACTCCACAGCGCCCGGAGCACCCCGTGTTGGCTTGAGCTTGGGAGGAGCTGCAGCAGCACAAGGCCGCCCGCATGAAGGACCTATTGGAAGCCTCGTGGTTTACCCTGCGGGAAATCATCGCTTTGGATTTCCACGCGAATGGACTGCTCGATGTGGAAAAGGCCAAGTGGTGGCAGATAAGCGGCGACCGCTACATCATGACGGACCTAGAGCTGGAAAAGGAACTGCGCGAGCGGTTGGTTGCAGTCCTGGAGGCGCAGCGCCCAGCCACGGTCAATGACGTCGTTATTCTCGATATTCTCCGCGAGATCAGCGGTGCCTATACCCTGCTGAAAAACGATGCGGAGGGAATGAAGCGCCGGGAGATGCGGGCACGCATTCAGGAAATCAAAAAAGAGGTCGAGTATGACAAAACCGCCTCCTCTGCGGTCAAGGCCGTAGTTGAGGAGGCGGCAGCGGTTGCGGCGATGGTGGCCACGTCAGCGGCAATCACCACCACCTAGGGTGCGGCTTTTTACTTATTCATCTGCTTGGCGCGGGCGGCGGCACGCTTGCGGTCGGTAGCGGAAAGCTCTACCTTGCGCACGCGCAGGACGTCCGGGGCGACCTCGACGCACTCGTCGTTGCCACAGAATTCCAGTGCTTCTTCCAAGGAGAGGGTGTGTGCCTTGGCTAGGGTGACCGTGGCATCCGCAGTAGCGGAGCGCATATTGGTCAGCTTCTTTTCCTTGGTGATGTTGATGTCGATATCCTCATCACGGTTATTGGCACCAACGACCATGCCCTCATAAGCCTCGGCGCCCGGCTCGACGAAGAAGTTGCCGCGGTCAGCCAGCTGCATCAGCGCGTACTGGGTGATCTGGCCGGTACGGTCAGCCACCAGGGAACCGGTCGGGCGGGACTTGATCTCGCCGGCCCAGACATCCAGGCCGTCAGAGATGGAGTTAGCGATACCGGCACCGCGGGTCTCGGTCATGAACTGGGTGCGGAAGCCGATGAGACCGCGGGCAGGAACGCGGAAGACCATACGTACCCAGTCGCCCTCGCGCACGTCCATGGCCTGCATCTGGCCCTTGCGGGAGGCCAGCAGCTGGGTGATAGCACCTTGGTGCTCAGACGGGGAGTCAATGGTGAGGATCTCGTATGGCTCGTAGGTCTTGCCGTCGATCTCCTTGGTCACAACCTGCGGCTTACCAACCGTCAGCTCGAAGCCTTCGCGGCGCATGGACTCAATAAGCACGGACAGCGCCATCTCGCCACGGCCCTGGACCTCCCAAGCGTCGGGGCGCTCGGTGGGCAGCACGCGCAGGGAAACGTTACCGATGAGCTCTTGCTCCAAGCGAGCCTTGACCATACGCGCGGTGAGCTTATCGCCGCCGCCCTGGCCTGCCATCGGGGAGGTGTTCACGCCGATGGTCATGGAGATGGCCGGCTCGTCTACGGTGATGCGCGGCAAAGCCTCCGGGTGCTCCGGATCGGCGATGGTGTCACCGATCATGACGTCAGAAATGCCGGAGATCGCCACGATGTCACCGGCGATGGCTTCCTCGGCCGGCTGACGCTCAAAGCCGACGGTACGCAGCAGCTCGGCGACCTTCACGGTCTTGGTGTGCTGGTTGCCATCCTCGTCGTAGTGGATCCAGGCCACCTGCTGGCCCTTCTTAATGCGGCCGGCGTAGATACGCAGCAGCGCGATACGGCCTAGGAAGTCGGAGGCGTCCAGGTTGGTCACGTGCGCCTGCAGTGGGGCGTCGACGGTAGCGGAAGGCTCTGGGAGGACGTTATAGATGACGTCGAAAAGCGGCTGCAGATCCTCGCCCTCAGGGACGTTGCCATCGCCCGGGTTCTCGGTGGAGGCAACGCCGGCGCGGCCGGAAGCGTAGAGAACCGGCAGGTCCAGCAGCTCCTCGGCGGCGGCTGCAGCTTCCTCATCCTCCAGGCCGGCGGCGATTTCCAGCAGGAGGTCTTGGGATTCGGAGACAACCTCGTCGATGCGGGCATCCGGGCGGTCAGTCTTGTTCACGCAGATGATAACCGGCAGCTTGGCTTCCAGTGCCTTGGTGAGCACGAAGCGGGTCTGCGGCAGCGGTCCCTCGGAGGCATCGACGAGCAAGACAACGCCATCCACCATGGAAATACCGCGCTCGACCTCGCCACCGAAGTCGGCGTGGCCTGGGGTGTCGATGACGTTAATAATCAGGTCCTGGCCGTCCTTGCCTAGGCCCTTGCGGTGGATGGCCGTGTTCTTGGCCAGAATGGTAATGCCGCGCTCGCGCTCCTGATCATTGGAGTCCATGACGCGGTCCGTGTGTTCACCGTGGTCACCAAAGGCGCCGGACTGCTCCAGCATGCCGTTGACCAGGGTGGTCTTGCCATGGTCAACGTGCGCGACGATGGCAACATTACGGAACTCGGTATTACTCACTAGTGGGGTTCTCCTTCGGAGGATCTACAGCGCTTGCGCGCGCGAAATTGATCTTGAACGAGCTCCCACGATACCCCCTTAAAGGGCCAAGTGCAGCATTGGGGTTGGCTTTACCCCGTAACGCACCGTATAGGGAGAGCGAAAATTCTTATAGATTGCCAAAGTACTTGACACCGCCCTTGCCATCACTATCGTTACTGTAGGTAATATTGTTACAGATGTGACAACTGGGGTTTAACTCCCCTTTCCGAGACCGCACCCAAGGAATTGATAACGTGAGCTACGCCCGCACCACCTGGCGCCTGTCCGGCCGTACCGGTTATATCGCCGCCGCCACGGCCGCGCTCATCGGCCTCGCTTCTCCGCTCGTCGCCCCTGCGCAGGCATCCGCACCGGATCTTTCTTCCTTAGTGCAGCAGGCATCCTCCCATAGCCCGCTGGACGAGCTCGGCCGCCCCAATCAGGAAACCCAGGACCGCATCCGCGCTTTTGCGGCACAACCTTGGATTCCCGAGGATGTTCGCAACGCTATCCTCTCGGGCCTCGCGTTCTTCGCCGGCGGCGGCGATGGCAAGGGCGGCGTAGCCATGCCGGAGGGCAATAACCCGAACTTCCGCCAGTTCTACTGGCCCACAGTCTCCGCACAGTGCATTGGCGGCACTAGCGATGCCATGGGCTCGGCCATCGCCGTTCCTGGCCCCACCGAAATGCCGGCACCGGGCGCAAAGTCCGGCGAAACCGTCTTCCTCTTCACCGCCCTCGGCACCCCACCGGCCGCACGCGAACAAGGCGGGATGAACGTGCAGTGGTTCAACCTTGACACCCTGCGCAGCGGCATCACCCCACTAAATAACAATGGCATCAATCAGGACGGACCTACCACCTTGTCCGGTACCGCCCAGACCGGCAAGGGCACCGTCATCGCGCTGCTTTCTGGCGGCGTGAACACCCAGGAATCCCGCTGCAATTTTGCCCCGACCGCCGCCTTCCTTGAGGTGAAGTAAATGCCGGTGGACCTCCATCCGGTCAAGCGCGAGACCTTTAATACCGCCGAGTACACCAATATCGACCCCAAGGGGTTCCGGCGAGAGGTCGACACGTACACCGAGACGGATTTCGGCCTCTACATGGCGCGCGGGGCCGATCATCCGCGCTTCGGGTACCTGGAATCGTGGCTTCTGCCCGATCTCAACCTGCGTGCGAATATCTTCCATTTCCGCCCCGGTGTAGACGTCCACCAAGACTTTTATATTGATGTGGCCGAAATCCAGCGCGATGGCACGGTGTGGACCACCCGCGATCTTTATGTGGATCTTGTTGCCACCCGCAGCGAGCCCATTTCCGTGCTCGATATTGATGAGCTCTCTGCCGCTACCTCCGCCGGCTTGATTTCTGCCGAGGACGCAGAGAAAGCGATCGACACTACACTTACCGCGGTCGAGGGCATTACTCGCAGCGGTGATGATGCGATGGCTTGGTTGGCGCATCAGGGGATACACTTAACGTGGTCCGATAACATCACCCTAACCCCAGAAGGATAATTTATGGCCGGTGGCCTTTTTGCCCTGCTTGACGACGTCGCCCTGATCGCCCGCTCCGCTGCCTCTAGCGTTGACGATGTGGCCGCCCTTGCAGGCAAGACCTCCGTGAAGGCCGCAGGCGTGGTGGTCGACGACGCTGCCGTAACCCCACAATACGTGGAGGGAATTAAGCCCCAGCGCGAGTTGCCGATGATCTGGCGCATTACCAAGGGCTCGCTCATCAATAAGCTCGTAATCATCTTGCCCATCGCCATGATCCTCTCTTGGATCGCGCCGTGGGCGCTCACGCCCATCTTAATGTGCGGCGGTACCTATCTATGCTTTGAAGGCGCGGAAAAAATCCTGCATCACCTTCTTCCCCACCGAGAGAAGGAAACTGAATCAGTCCAGGAAAAGGGCGCAGACGCCGAAGATAGCTTGGTCAAGTCCGCGATTACCACTGACCTCATCTTGTCATCTGAGATCATGGTTATCTCCTTAAACGAGGTCATCGACCAGCCATTCTGGATGCGCCTGGCAGCCCTCATTTTCGTCGGCATCTTACTGACCCTGGGTGTCTACGGCGCCGTTGGCCTCTTGGTCAAGATGGACGATATTGGCATGGCCCTTAATAAGCGCCACAATGGCAAGTCCACGGTGGGCAACGCCTTGGTCAAGGGCATGCCGATCGTTCTCGATATCATCGGCGTCATCGGTACCGCCGCCATGCTGTGGGTAGGCGGCCACATCGTGGTCAAGGGCCTGCACGAATTCGGTATGGATCAGCCCCACGAGTTCATTGCGTCCGTGACCGACAAGATCTCCAATGGCGCCTTGGCGTGGCTGGCAGATACCGGCATGTCCATGGTCTGCGGCCTGGTGCTTGGCGTAGTGGTTGCCACCATCGTGATGGCGGTCAAGGCCTCCTTTGGCAAGACCTCGGCCACCTCCGCCCAGCCGGCGGAGGCTTAAAACGCCGTAGCCCGGCTGCATAGCCGGCTACATAAATAGCATCAGCGAAACCGCCATCACGGCCATGCCGGCAATCAAGCCGTAGATAGCGTGATGGTGCTCGCCGGTTTCCTCAGCAGTGGGCAATAGCTCATCCAGCGAGATGAAGACCATAATGCCGGCGATGGCGGCGAAGCTAATGCCCATCGTCGCCGGCCCAATAACCGGCAAGAGAAGGCCGAAGCCGATGAGCGCGCCGAGCGGCTCGGCCAGGCCAGACAAGGTGGCCCACCAAAAGGCCTTCTTGCGGGAGCCAGTGGCCTCGCGCAGCGGAACAGCCACCGCAATGCCTTCCGGGATATTGTGAATGGCGATGGCCACCGCCACCGGCACCGCAACTTCCTTAGATTCCAGGCCGGATAGGAAGGTGGCAAACCCCTCGGGGAAATTGTGCAGGCCCAGCGCGCAGGCGGTAAATACGCCGGTCTTCATTAGCTTCTTGCGGCGGGCTTCTTCGGCCGTGGTGGCCGGCTCATGGGGGTTAATCTCCTCCGGCACGAGCCGGTCAATGATGGCGATGACGGCGATGCCAGCAAAGAACGCCCCGACGGCGGCCCAGGTGCCGGTGGTTTCCTCGCCGAGGGCGTCGGAAAGCTGCGCAATGCCTTCCGGCAGGATCTCCATAAAGGAGACATACAGCATCACGCCGGCCGAAAGCCCCAGTGCAGCGGCCATAAAAGCCGGCCCCGGCTGGCGCCTTCCCACCGCCAAAGCGCCGCCAATCGAGGTCGATAGACCCGACAGCAGCACCAAGGCGAAGGCAAAGGCAAAGGTACTAAAAGTCATAGCTGGCATCCTACCTGCCAATAATTGTCAAGTATTAATTTTCTTCCTTATCTTCCGGTACCGGAGAGATGAACTCGCCATTCTTGATAGATGGATCGTTGTCCACATACTCGCCCGCCTCGTAGTCATAGCCCACGGCGCGGCCCTCTTCGTCCGTGCGCGCGTACCAATCGGTCACCTCTGCTGCAGTGGAGTTAAAGTGCGCGCCCGTTGCGTAGTCGCCGTCTGTCGGCTCGATAGACAGGGCAAAGTTATCGCCATAATCGCGCACGCCCCGCACGATCGCATTAGAGACCGCTTCGTCCTCGTAGAAATGACGGATGGAGGCAGGATCATGGCGCAGCTCGCGCACCAACGCGATGCACATGAGCACGATGATGACCGCGAAAGGCAGGGCCGTCACCGTAATAAGGTTCTGCAGGCCCTGCAGCGCATTACGGCCACCGGCAAGCAAAATGACCACGGCAATGCCAGCCATACATACCACCCAAAAGACCGTTACTGCCGGGTTGGGCTTGGGGTTGCCGCGCTGGGTGAGCTGCGAATTCACAATGGACGCGGAGTCAGCCGTGGTAATGAAGAAGACCACCAGCATGATGATGACGATGGGCGCCATCCACTCCGCTCCCGGGAAATGGTCCAAGACCTTGAAAAAGATGTCTTCTGCCGCCGGCATGGAATCAATAGTGCCATCTGGGGCGATATCGCCATCGCGGCGCTGCAGCCAAATGGTGGTACCGCCCAGGATGGTAAAAGCGGCAACAATGATGGCGGAGGGAATAAGCAGCACGCCAAGCACGAACTGGCGGATGGTACGCCCGCGGGAAATCTTGGCTACGAAAACACCCACAAACGGCGACCAAGATACCCACCAGGCCCAGTAGAAGGTGGTCCAAGAGGACAGGAAGGCCACCATATCTTCCCCCTCGCCCATATTGGCAGAGAGCATCTGCGGCATTTCATCGAGATATTCAATCACCACGGCCGGCAGCATATTGGCCAAGAAGGCGGTCGGTCCCACAACGAAAAAGAACAAGGCCAGCGCCATGGCCAGCACCAGGTTGATATTAGAGAGCCACCGAATGCCCTTGGCCACGCCGGAGACGGCCGAGAAGATCGTTCCGATGGACAGCACCACGATGATCACCAGCGCCGCAGCATTGCCGGTGGTAGACCAGCCGCTAACCAATTCCACGCCGCGGCCGATCTGCAGCGCACCGATGCCCAGCGTGGCGGCGGTGCCGAAGAGAGTGGCAATAATGGCCAGGCCATCGATGATGCGCGCGGGCAGGGAATCAGGCCAGGCCATCGATGATGCGCGCGGGCAGGGAATCAGAGGAGCGATTGCCAAAGAGCGGCATCAGGATGGAGCTCATCAGCGGCACGCGGCCGCGGCGGAAGGACACGTAGGCCACGCACAGGCCCACGATGGCGTAAATTGCCCAGGCGTTAAAGCCCCAGTGCATGGCTGCCTGCGCCATGGCGCCCAGCACCGCTTCATCGCTCGCAGCCTCATAGGCACCAGGGCGCGGCGAAAGGTAGTAGCTCAGCGGCTCGAAGGGGCCGAAGAAGATAATGCCGATGCCAATGCCGGCGCCAAAGAGCATCGCAGCCCAGCTCACCGTGGAAAATTCCGGCTTCTCCCCATCTAGTCCGAGAGGGATTTTGCCGTACTTTGAAAAGGCCAAAATGATGAGCAAAAACATCAGGAACGTCGCCAGGGCGGTAAAGATCCAGCCCAAGTTACGCATCACCCAATCGAGCGCTACCGAAGAAGCATCGAAGACCTGCTCGGGCGCAATCACACCCCAGATTACGAAGGCGACGACCAGTCCGCCGACCACAAAGAGGATCGGCTTGTCTACTCCATACTTGACCTTCTGGTCCTCAATGGCAACGCCCGGTACCAGCGCGGGGTGGATATTATGCGGGTACATAATGTCTTTGAGAATGCGCTTGGCGTTGCGGGTGCGCTTTTTGCTTTCCTCCGAATTATTCACCCCACGCACAGGGCGGGATGAGGAAGACGGTGAAGAAGAGATGTTTCTACTCCTATTCTGTTTTCCGGGTTTCACTTTTAAGAGAGCTGTCTACACATTAATAGAAACTCGCGGGATATAAAGCTGGCGCCAGCCCTATCCCCCATATGCGTAAAATGAGCTACGCATTGTTTACCGGCCTTTAACCTTGGGAGTGACTTTCTATGGCGCTATACCCGCTCGCGACTAGTTACTTCGGCGTGGAGCATGTTGCGGTCCTCGAGCACCCAGTGCTGGGCACCGCATTGAGTATCCCCGGCGTGGCGAAGCACGCTGCGCTTGTCGATGTCTCCCTAGAACCCGATACCTACACCAACGGCTGGAGCGTTCGCTCGGACTTCGGCTTCTTAGGGTTTCTGGACGAGGTCGAGGCGGCGGAGTATCCCGCCTTGGAGCGATTGAAGGCCTCCTCTGCACAGCCGCAGACGATCGCCACCGTGGAGGTAGTTGACGGCCAGGTCGAGGTCGCCGTGTCACTGGGCCTGTGGCCGTGGATGGTGCCGGTCAATGACCAACCGCAAGGAACCGCGCTGCTCTCCGGCGGACGAGGCGTGCTGATCGATGCCGCCGCCGGCGACCTATCGCCCGCCCAGCTTGAGCAGATGGGCACGCAGCAATTTTTCGTCACACTGGACGACCTCGCCGGCACCGCGGTGGCGACCTGCGACGATACGGTTCTCGGTCCCCTCGGCGACAGTGCCGCGCTCCCTGGACTGCGCGCCGCATTCGCTGCGGCACACGGTTCTGGAGCGGGGCTTTCTGCCCGCGCCTACGCGAGCCACGGCATGCTTGCCGTCGATATCCCCGCCGATGAGGCCACCACCGCGGAGCTCTTCTCCCCCGCTGTTCCACCGCTGCGCGTACCCGCGCCACAACCTGCGATTCCCGCCGCCGCGCGCGCAGCCACGCCGGCTCAGCCCGAGGTCTGGGAGCACACGCTCTCCTGCGAGGCCGTCGTGACGGCGCTGCCCACCGGTTCGCGCCGCCCGAAAGGGCCACAGGCCCAGCCGGCTGCACCCGCTAAGCCAGATGCGTCAGCTCAGCAGCACAATGAGCAAGCACAACAACCGCAGGCCAGCGCCAAGCTGGCGGAGTTGGTCTCCTCCATCCCAGGAGAGCAGAATTTCAGCTGGCGTGCGCTGCCGGTAGCCGAAGAACCGGGCCGCTTTTCCTCCGAATCCGCGCGCGTGCGGGCCCTGCGCGTCGCGCGCGACACGTCCCACCACCGCGGGGGCAATCACCGCAAATAGGTGCGATGCTCAGCCACAGAGGCCACGCTAGCGCAATGTGCGTTGGCCCCCGTCGCCGCGGCGAGTAATCCGCTGGGCGTCGAGGTATTCCAGCAGCGGGATGGCTACCCGCCGCGTGGTGCCCAGCGCTTTACGGGCTGCCGAAAGCGTAAAGGGTTGCTCCAGTTCGCTAAGGCGCCGGCGCGCTTCCTCCGGTGCCGAGGGCAAGAGCACGACTCCCTGCTTGAGGCGCAGGAGGCGCCCGGCGCGCTCGGCGGCGGCAAGTTCCTTTGGGCCCAGGCCCAGCTCCGTTAGGTCATCTGCCTCGGGTGCTGCAAAGGGTTCTGCCTTAAGCCTTTCCTCGATGGCAGCGACCCCGCGCTCCGCCGGGCCAAGGTCCGCCCGCTGCCCGGGAAGGCGCAACACTCCCTCACTGCTTTCCGCCTTCGCAGCGGCGATGGCTAGGCCCAGCAAGCCTTCTTCTTGCAGGCCAAGGGCGTCCATGGCCACCTTGCGCGGCAGTCCCGGCGCTAGGGGATGTGCGGCGGTGTGGGCATGCAGGGCGTCGGTAAGCGCGTGCTTCCACCGAGTTACCTGGGAAGCCGCAATCCACCAGTCGCGGAAAGCGATGATTCCTGCGGGCGTCGCGGCAGTATCGAAGCCATCGCGGTCGAGGTCATCTAAGCGAGCGTAGCCGACGCGACGCAGATAGCAGGCAGGATCCCTAAATGACTCTTGGGCACTGAGCTCTTCTGCGCGGCGGCGGGCGGCACCGCGCCGATTAAGCTCCGGCGGCCGCAGATCTACTGCCTCTACCCCAGCGACGACGTGCCGGCCGCCAGGGCTGCGCACTACGAAACGATCAAGGAGCCGCAGCGGCAGCGGGTGTGCCAGGCTGATGCGCGCGAAATCGGCAGACAAGGGACGCAGGTGGGCCTCCACCCCGGCGGTACCGGTGTGCACGACGAGGTTATCGGGCAGCCCATCGAGATCCGCGCCAAAGGTGCGGCGGACATCGAGGTGGTCCACCAGGCGCCACGCACCCGGGGTAAGCAGCACGTCGCCGCGGTGGATATCGGCGGCATCCGCCCCACGCAGGTTGACGGCCGCACGAGTGACGGGGCCGAGTGCATCCTGCGCGCGATTTTCACTATGCAGGCCACGGATCTCCACGGCCCTTTCCCCACCAGCCGTGGCCACCTTAAGGCTATCGCCCACGCGCAGGGTGCCCGCGGCAAGCGTTCCGGTAACCACGGTGCCCGCGCCCTTCACGCTAAAGGCGCGGTCCACCCACAAGCGCACGGGTGCCTGCGCATCGGGAGCGGGCACAGTGGCAAGGACCTCATCGAGCGCCTGCCGCAGCGCCGCAATGCCGTCGCCGGTAGGGGCGGATACGGGGATAATGGGGGCGTCGGCAAGCGGGGTGCCGGCCAGCTGCGTTCGGATTTCTGCGGTGCGGTCCACGGTGGCGCGGTCGCTGCGAGTTAGCGCAATAATGCCGTGCTCTACTCCCAGCGCGCGCAGAGCATCGCGGTGGTCGGTGGACTGGGCCTGCCATCCCTCATCGGCCGCCACAACAAAGAGGACGACCGGGGCCGGGCCCACGCCAGCGAGCATATTGCCTAGGAATTTTTCATGACCGGGCACATCTACGAAAGCCACATCCGCGCCAGAAGGGAGCGTGGTCCAGGCAAACCCCAGATCAATGGTAAGGCCGCGGCGCTTTTCTTCCTCCCACCGGTCCGGGTCCATCTCCGTAAGAGCCCGCACCAGGGTGGACTTGCCGTGGTCCACATGACCGGCAGTAGCGACGACGTACACCTAGCCCACCGCCTTAATAGCGGAAATAACCGCGGCGTCGTGGTCGGCAGGGACGCAGCGAATATCCACCAAGCAGCGGCCCTGATGCACGCGGCCTACTACGGGCGGGTCCTGGCGGCGCAGCGCGTCCGCATAGGGCTCGGGCAGGCTCACCGCGAAGCCGGGCAGCGGGTACTCCGGCGCCCCGCCACCGCCCACGCGGCCATCGTGAGGTACCACTTCTGCCCCGACTGCCTGCGCGATGGCTTCCGTGCGCTCGCGGTGGGTCTGGGGATCAAGGTGGAGGGCATCCTGCACCGCATTCGAGGGCGTCGAAATGGCCGCCTCCAGCGCGTTGAGGCGCAGCTTATCTATGCGCACCGCACGCGCCAGCGGGTGCTTCTTCACCGCGGCAATCGCGTTCTTGGTGCCGAGCAAGATTCCTGCCTGCGGACCACCAAGCAGCTTATCGCCGGAGGCTATGACGATATCGGCGCCGGCGCGCAGCTGGGCCTGGATATCTGGTTCTTCTGGCAGCGCCGGGTCATGGGTGAGCAGGCCGGAGCCCAAGTCCACAATGAGTCGCGTATCGTGCTCCACCGCTAGGCGGTGCAGTTCCTCTACCCCGACTGCGGAGGTAAACCCCTCGATGCGGAAATTGGAAGGATGCACCTTCAAGATGGCGCCGGTGTTATCTCCCAGAGCGAGTTCATAATCGGCCAGGTGCGTGCGGTTAGTCGCCCCTATTTCTTTGAGGCGCGTGGCCGTGGACTCGATGAGCTCGGGCAGGCGAAAGCCAGCTCCGATCTCGATGAGCTCGCCGCGCGAGATGATGACCTCTTTGCCGGGAGCGAGCGCGGCGGTGGCCAAGAGCAAGGCGCTGGCGCCGTTATTGACCACGAGGGCATCTTCTGCACCGGGGCAGGCTGCGAGCAGCGCGGCCGTGGCTCCGGCACCGCGATTTCTGGATCGCTTGCCCGAGCCCAAGTCCATTTCCACATCTGTATAGGAGGCAGCGGCGTGCAGGGCCTCTACCGCGGCGCTGGGAAGCGGGGCACGCCCTAAGTTCGTATGAATGATGACGCCGGTGGCGTTAATGACTGGGTGCAGGGAATGCGTATTCTTTTGTTCTAGGCGCTGCGCAATTTCTGCGGGTATATCGCTAACCGGCAACTGACCGCGGCGCGCTTGGGTGACTGCGCCCTGGATTATCGCGCGGATGGTGTGCTCGGCTAGGCGCTGACGCGCGGATTCTACTTCCGGCAGCTGGAGCAGCTCGTCCATGCGGGGAATATTCCTGCGGGGGTCCGGGCTGGCAGCAGGCGTGGGCGTGGGCACTGTGGCATTCCTCCTTGCGCGCGGGTGGCGGAGACGGACAGGAATCGAACCTGCCAGACCGAGATACTCGGCCTCACCGGTTTTGAAGACCGGGGCGCCCACCAGGACACGTACGCCTCCGTGTGCTCACCTTACACGGGCATTCCCCGGTGCCGGCACACCTGTCACGCAATACATCCACCATGCCGCTCCGAGGTGGAAACCTCGGCGCCCTATGTCCTATCGCCACACACAGGTTCCCTACCTTGCTGTGCAGCCAAATAGTTCCTCGGGATGAGTAAAATGGCGATATGACCGAAGATATTAAACTCACCTCTTTCGCCGCAGGCGGCGGTTGCGCCTGCAAGATTCCCGCTGGCCAACTTGAGTCTGCCGTCGAGGGCCTGATAGGCAAGGCCGACCCTAACGTGCTGGTTGGCCTAGATGATGGCGATGATGCCGCGGCCGTCAAAATCCAGGACGGTTTAGCGGTAATTTCCACCGCGGACTTTTTCACCCCCATGCTCAATGACCCCTACGATTGGGGGCGAGTGGCTGCGGCCAACGCGCTGTCTGATGTCTATGCCATGGGCGGCACCCCGGTTACCGCCATTAACCTGGTGGGCTGGCCCAATGAAAAGCTGGGCCTGGATGTGCTGCGTGAGGTCCTGCGCGGCGGCATGGATATAGCCACCGAGGCCGGCATCTCCGTCACAGGTGGGCACTCCATCACCGCGCCCGAGCCACTGTACGGCATGGCCGCCACCGGTATCGTCGCCCCCGACAAGCTCATGCGCAATGACGCCGCCGAACCTGGCCTGCCCATCACCCTAACCAAGCCCATTGGCGTAGGCATCCTCAACAACAAGCACAAGGCCACCGGCGAGGTCTCCCAGGCCGCGGTCGATTCCATGACCACCTTGAACCGTGAGGCCGCCCGCACCGCGGTGGAGGCGGGCGTGCGTGCCGCCACGGACGTCACCGGCTTCGGGTTGCTCGGCCACCTGTACAAGATGTGCCGGGCCTCCGGCATCGCCGCGGAGCTCGACTTTTCCGCCGTGCCCACCGTCGAAGGCGCAAAGGAGGCGCTGGCGGAGGGCTTCATCCCCGGTGGCTCTCGCCGCAATCTCGACTGGGTGCGCCCACACCTCGATACCTCCTTGAACGAGGAAGAGCTGGTGCTGCTTGCCGACGCCCAAACTTCCGGCGGCCTCCTCCTCATCGGCGAGGTCCCCGGCTACCCCGTCATCGGCCATACCACCGAGCGCACCGGCGATGCCTATATCAAAGCCTAAGATGCAGCGACAGGTCCCTTTTCTCCTCGCCCTTTCCTCCACCACCCTTGCCGCGGCGGGGCTGGTGGGGTGCTCGTCCGAGGAGGCATCGACAAGCGAGTGCTCCCCAGTCGATCCCGCCGCGGTGCGCGAGGCCCTGCCGGATTCACTCGGTGAAGCTAAGCTCGACCCCCAGTCAGCTGAAAGCGATGATCATTCCTTTTCCGCGCTCTACCGCGCAGAGGATAAAGAGCAGGTCAGCTTGCTAGGAACCAAGTATGAGGACGAAGGAATGCCCATTTGTCCCTCTGACCCCGATGAAGCCGCCCGGCGCTATTTGGAGCTGCTACAAGATGACCTCAACGAGCAAAACGCCGCCCAGCAGCGCCCAGCCAATGACTACTCCCCCTTCGAGTTCACCTCCGATGACCAGCACTTTTATTGCAGCGCTTGGCCGGTGAAGGATTCGGTATCTACCACCTGCGTGACCACCGTGGGCGATGTGGCGCTGAACTACTACCTCCACCGTGATGGCCGCGACTCCGCAGCCGAGCAACAACGCATGGAAGACATCGGCGCGGAGCTCGCCCCCGCCCTGCAGGACCTAGACTAGTCCGAGCTCACCACATCGTGGTCGAGGCCCTGCTCGCGCCGGCGCCTTTCCGCTCGGCGCTTCTGCGGCCCGATTGTGGTCTCCGGATTCTTCACCGCTTCCAGCCCGGCGTTAAGCACGCCAAAGCGCGTGCACGCCGAACCTGCCAGGAGCGATAGCCCCGCAGCCACAGAGACTGCCCGCGACTTCGTCACCGCAGCCACTGCACTACCGACACCGCCGGCCGCGATGAAGCATTCCGAGGCCTTCATCAGCGTGCCTGGCTTTCCCTCGTGCAGAGCCTCGCGCGGTTCTGGCTCCATGCCTGCCTCAAGCACCTTGGTCGCTGCCAGATCGCTGGCCGCCGCGGCCATACCCAACACACGGGCCGGTCCCGCGTGCTCGACCGGAGTGGTCACCATAGCCAGGCCTGACGACGCCGCACCCGCCGAGGAAACGAAAACATACGGCAGGTGCTTTTTCATGTCATTCCACACCGGGTTCGAGGTGTTGGACAGCAATACCGCGGTATAGCCCGCTAGCGGGCCGCCAAGCACGCCCGTGACCGCGCCCGCCGGCCTAGCCGACTTCTTAAGCACCGTACGTACAAACTTCGGCAGCGGCAGCTTGTGGCCAGTCGCCGCATCGACTTCCGCGGCGGCAGGCAGCGCAGCCGCGCTGGCAAAGCCCGACAAAATCCACGAGCCCATGGACATTGGCGAGGTCACCTTGAAGACGCGGAACATGTTCAATGCGCGTTCCGGGCGGCCCAAATCCAGAATCAAAAAGACCGATCCCACGGCCGCCGCGCCAAAGGCAGAAAGGCGCGTGGTACGACGCAGCGGCGCATTGCCCACGGCCTGCGCGCCGGCGGCCAAGAGCCCCGAGCCACCACTCACGCCGCCCAAGAAGAGGTAGGCGCCGATAGGCCATTCCCACGGCGGGGCCTTCACCACTGGTCGGCCATAGTAAGACGAGAACTCGAAGTCCTGCGCCATGCGCTCCTCTTTGGAGCCGTCCTGCGCACCCGCGCCTGGACGCTTCCGCTTCTTCTTCGGTTTCGTACCGTCGAACTTCCGGTAGCGATTGCGACGCTCCGGCTGTGGCGGGCGATACTCATCAAAGTTGCTCATTTGCGTCCCCCAATCAGGAAGGAACCGGCCACGGCAAGCGCCATACCACCGATAGCCTTGGCTACGGTCTTATACATCTGCGGCAAATCGGCCGTCGGCACGCGCGGGTCCGGCGGCAAACCGTAGACCTCAGGTGAATCTAAAAGCAGGAAGATGGAGCCGGTTCCGCCCACGCCATCGTCCTGGTTGGCACCGTAAAGGCGGGCCTCGGTAAGGCCTTGCTCGTGCAATACGCGCACGCGTTCCTTGGCTGCGGCCACCATCTCCTCGTACGGGCCGAACTGAATGGAATCAGTAGGACAGGTCTTAGAACATGCTGGCTGTTCGCCCTGCTTCAGGCGGTCGTAGCACATGGTGCACTTCTGGGCCACGCCCAAGTTCTTAATCGGCATCGCCTCGCCCGGCGTATGGTCCGGGCCCTGCGGGGCAAGTTGCTTGAGTTTTTTCAACACGTTGACACCGGCATGGGAATTATCCACGTAATCCACCGTGGCCGTCTTGTCATACTTCAGCGCCACACCACCGTCATCGCGGCGTTCGATGACGCCAAACGGGCAGCCGGCCACGCAAGTGCCGCAGCCATTGCACACATCATCCTGGACCACAACGGTGCCAAACTCGGTGCGGAACAGCGCGCCCGTAGGACACACGTCCAAGCAGCCTGCATGCGTGCAGTGCTTACACACGTCCGAGGACATGAGCCACCGGAACGTATCCGTATCCGGCGGGGTGGTATCAACCTCTGGGGCCTGCGCGCCTACCGAAGGCATACCCAGGGAAATGAGATTCTTTCCTTCCTCGCGGGCCTGCTCGATGCGGTCATTGTTTTGCTCCACAAAGGCCACGTGGCGCCAGGTATTTGCACCCAGTGCGCCGGTGTTGTCATAGGAATCTCCCGTGACGTCATAGCCTTCTACCGGGTTGCGGTTCCACTCCTTACACGCCACCTCGCAGGCTTTACACCCGATACACACGGAAGTGTCGGTGAAAAAGGCCATGCGGCGGTACTTGTCATAGCCGTGCCGGCTAGCGTTTTCGGTCAGAAGATTTGTCATTTACTTACCTTCTTCGCTTTCCTCGCCCTTCTCGCCGTGCTCATCCGCGTCCGCGGGCTGCTGCGGCTCTGGGTTATAGGTGAAGGAATCATCCACGGTGAGCAGATCATTACCGGAATCCAGGTTCAGGTGCGCGCGCTTCTGATACTCCTTGAGCATCTCCACACGGGCTTCACCGCGCGGGCGACGCCCCGGCTGGATATCGCAAGCGCCGATCTTGGAATTCTGGATGAATACGTTCGGCTCCAAGGTAAGGCCCAGCAGATCATTGGCGCCATCGCCTGCAACGGCCGTGGAATCGGACTCGCCGTAGTGATACGGCAAACCGATCTGGTGGAACTCCTCACCATTGATCTTCATCATTTGCATACGGTCAGTGACCAAGACCTGTGCCTCAATTACGCCGCGCGGCGAGATGATCGTGGCCCACTTGCCGTTTTCCAAGCCACGCTTTTCTGCCAAGGCCTTATCGACCTCGCAGAAAAGGCCTGGCTGCAACTCCGCCAGATACGGCAGGCGGCGCGACATCGCACCCGAGGTATACATCTCGGTGAGGCGATAGGTGGAAAAGACAAACGGGAACACCTCCGAACCCGGCTCACCAGGTTCTGGGCGCGACAGGTTGTCTGGGCGCTTAATGGTCAGGCGCGTCGGCGATTGCTGTTGCTTGTACAGCACGTTGTGCACCGGGGACTCGTGCGGCTCATAGTGGGTGGGCAATGGGCCGTCGGAAAGCCCGGTCGGCGCAAAGAGCCAACCGCGACCATCCGCCTGCATGATGAAGGCATCGGTGCCGTCGAGGGCATCCGGGCCCACTGCGTCGATCGGAGCCTTGTAGTCCGGGGACTTGGTAGCCGGGAAGTCCGGCACGTCATCGCCAACCCATTTACCCTGTTCGGCATCCCACCACACATACTTCTTGCGCTCCGACCACGGAGTGCCGTCCGGCTTCGCCGAAGCACGGTTGTAGAGCAGGCGGCGGTTGGCCGGCCATACCCAACCCCACTCGGGAGCAACCTCGTTTTGCTCCGAACCCGGAACCTTGCGCGCGGACTGATTAATGCCGTCCTTAAACACACCGGTATAGATCCAGCAACCACCCGAGGTACTGCCATCGTTCTTCATCTCCACGAAGGCAGGCAAAAGTTCGCCCTTTTTCGGGCCCTCTAGGTAGTAGCCGTTGATCTCCTTGAGGACGTCCTCAGAATTCGGCTCGCCTTCCTCGGTTTCCACATAGTCCCACGTGACTTTCTGCAGAGGAATATCTCGCGGATCCGTGGAATCGCGCAGGCGCTCCTTGATCTTCTTGCCCAGTTGGTAGAAGAACCACAGGTCACTTTTCGCATCGCCTGGCGGCGGTGCTGCCTGGAAACGCCATTGCAGCATGCGCTGCGTCTGGGTAAAGGTTCCCGCCTTTTCCACGTGGGTAGCCGCCGGCATCAAGAAAACCTCAGTGCCGATGTCTTCGGTCTTAAGCTCGCCGTTTTTAATCTCCGGCGAATCCTTCCAGAAGGAGGCGGTCTCAATCTCCTGGAAATCGCGTACGACCAGCCACTTTAGCGCCGCCAAGCCACGGCGCTGCATACCGCCGTTGGACTGCGCCACGGCCGGGTTCTGGCCAAAGACAAAGTAGCCTTCCACCTGCTCATCCAGCATGGCCATGAGCGTTTCATAGGTCGAATGCGCACCAGAAATGCGCGGCATGAGGTCATAGCCCCATCCGTTGTCCTTGGTGGCTGCATCGCCCCAGTAGGACTTCATGAGCGAGACCGCATAGTTCTCACCGATCTGCCAAAAGCCCTTCTGTGACTCATTACGGATTCCATCAACGAACTCTGGCCAGCTTTGCTTATCGACGCTCGGCATCGGCAAATATCCCGGCAAGGAGTGGAACAGAGTCGGGATATCGGTAGAACCCTGAATTGAGGCGTGGCCGCGCAGCGCCATAATGCCCGAACCTGGGCGCCCCACATTGCCGGTGAGCAGCTGCAAGATGGCCGCGGTACGAATAAACTGCGCACCCAGGGTGTGCTGGGTAAAGCCCAACGCATAAGCAAAGCAGGTGGTGCGATCCGGCGTGGAATTCCGCGCGATCGACTCCGCTAGGTAATAAAAGTCCTCCTGCGCAATACCGCAGGTCTCCTCCACTACCTCGGGCGTATAGCGCGCGTAGTGCCGCTTGAGAATCTGGAAGACAGAATTCGGATGCTCTAGCGTCTCATCGCGTTCCACATTCCACGACGCACCCTGCGGCTTCTGCACGTATTGCCACGAATCCGTGACGTACTTACCGGTCTCTGGGTCATAACCAGAGAACAGACCGTCCAGATCTTCGGTGTCCTGGTAGTCCTCCGAAATGATCATCGGCGCATTGGTATACGCCACCACGTAGTCATGGAAATACAGGTCATTGTCCAGCAGGTAGTTAATGACTGCGCCCAAAAGCACCACGTCCGTACCGCCGCGAATGCCAATGTGGCGATTCGCAAAGGCAGACGTGCGCGTATAACGCGGATCCACGTGAATGATGCGGGCACCACGCTTCTTGGCTTCCACCACCCACTGGAACCCCACGGGGTGGCACTCGGCCATATTAGAACCCTCAATGACGATGCAGTCCGCATTCGCCATATCCTGCAGCGGTTGGGTTGCGCCGCCGCGGCCAAACGAAGTTCCTAGACTAGGAACAGTGGCGGAGTGTCATATACGCGCCTGGTTCTCGAGCTGAATCGCACCAGCGGCGGTAAATAGCTTCTTGATGAGGTAATTTTCCTCATTATCCAAGGTCGCACCGCCCAAACCGGCAATGCCCATCGTGCGGTTGAGCGTACGACCTTCATCATCCACATCCTGCCAACCGTTCCGGCGGGCTTCCAAGAAACGATCCGCAATCATCTCCATCGCGGTATCTTCATCAAGATCCTGCCACTCCGTCGAGTACGGGGCACGATACTTAATCTTGGTAAGGCGCGTAGCGGAGTTAATCAACTGCTCCGACGCAGATCCCTTCGGGCACAGGCGTCCACGAGAAATGGGCGAATCCGGATCGCCCTCCACCTGAATGACGCGGTCATCTTTGACATATACGCGCTGCGAGCAACCAACCGCGCAGTACGGGCACACCGACTGCACTACGCGGTCCGCTTCCACGGTGCGCCCATGCTTATCTTTACTCTTTTGAGACTGCGTATTGACGTCCCTTCCGAAGGGATCGCCACTGCGCAGCTGGCGCACAACCGGCCAGTTGAGAGGGCTAAAGCGAGACATATCCTTTAATCTATATTTCACCGATTAAAAAAGCCACAAAGGCTACCCTAACTAGCTTGCACCGCCCAGAGTGCCCGCTTAATCCCCTCAACGATGTCCGCCAGCTCCATCATGGGCTTATCCGTTTTCTCCTGCTCTGTAATGAACGGGACGTGGACAAATCCTGCGCGTACCTTCGCCCCTGCGAAGTGATGCAAGAGACCATAGAGCAGCTGGTTACACACGAAAGTCCCGGCCGTATTCGACAACCGCGCCGGAATATCCTCCATTGCCGCAACCATTTCTTTTACCGGCAGTGTAGAGAAATATGCCGCCGGGCCACCTTCCACAACCGGTACATCCACCGGCTGATAACCCGCATTATCAGGAATATCGGCATCCATAACGTTAATCGCGACCCGCTCTGGGGTGATATGCGCTCGCCCACCGGCCTGGCCCAAACATACAATTGCATCGACCGCCGAGCCCTCCGCCGCCTCAATCGCCCGACGCAGCGATTCCCCGAACTTCGTCGGGATCACCAGCTTGATGAGCTCCGCGTCTCCAATGCGATCCGGTAGTTGCTTAAGAGCTCGTTCCGTGGGGTTTATGCTCTCTCCGCCGAAGGCGTCGAATGCGGTTACGAGGATTTTCATGCTGCCAGTATTCCAGATATCCCCGGGCCCTCCCACCCTTCGCGCTCGCCGGCAGCACCTGAATGGCGCTTCCCCCTAGTCTTGGTGAGCGGCAAGGGTGTATGCCAGATTCTCCCCCTCCCCTCACGCTCACCGGGAATGGTGGTCCAAGCACTCGGGAGCCGGCCCATGAGCGCGAAGGACGAGGGCACCTAACCGATTTGTTGCTTGGTAGTGCAGTCGATCTTCGCGTATGAACGTCCATTCTTATCTACTGACGTCATGGCATAGTTCCCGCCATAAGCTCGGCACCCAGTGTAGTTATCGACGACCGGCGCCGGCTGGGGTGCGGGCTGCTGCTCGGGGGCTTTATAGTCAGCCACCTCGTCATGTGTTGGCTGCTCCGCTACCTCTACTTCCGGCGCGTCGTGCTCCTGCTGGCGAATCTCTTCTTGCCGCTGCTCTGCACGGCGGCGTTCTTCTTCCTGGCGCTCCTTTTCGCGCCTCTCTTCCTCCCGCTCTTTCTCCTCCAATTTCTCGAGCTCTTCGCGGGTTTGTTTCTCCTTCCCCTCAAGGTCGCGTTCCTTCTTCGCGGCAATCTCCTTGGGAGCATCCGGATACGCTGCTTTCTGGAAGGTGCTTCGATCATCCTTGTGGCGAGTCAGAACCGCTAATCCGGCCTTCGCAGCTGCTGACTTGTCCAGTACATCCTCGTACCCTGCAATATCAGCTTCCCCGGAAGCTGCAAATGCTGCCGCCGCAGCTTCAGCGCCGCTAAGCGCCTCGGCCATGCCCTTATCGCTGGAAACCTTGCACTCGTCCGAGACCCCAAAGATCCCTTCGCCGGCCTCTTTAGGGCCGCGTTCGGCATTGTGCACTTCGTCGTAGAACTTGTCATTTCCGCCAAATACAACCGCCGTGGCCAGCCCTTCGGCCGCGATATCCGCGTTAATGAAGTCATCGTCAATAAAGACACCGGCAAGAGTGCGGCCATACTTATCAGTCCGCTCGGAGTCATATTCCAACCGAACCTCCGTCCCCTTTGGCAGCCGTCCTTCCAAGTACTGCTTCGCTTCCTCCGCGAGGCACTCACTCGGTTCGCCGTTATGACCGATTTCCGGCGTATCAATATTAAGTAGCCGAACGCGGGTATTTTCGCCGTCTATGTCGACGTCAATGGTGTCGCCATCGATCACTCGATTGACCACCACAGTATCTTCGTCACCGCCGCCTAAAGCAACGGAAGCCACTGCGCCAACTGCGAAAATGCCAAGGAGAGGTTTAACCCAGCCCATGAATGTTCCTCCTGAGAAAGATAGAGAGAGTAGCTACTTAAAGTTAGCAATGGGACACGCGTGGCAGCTTAGGCTCCCCTCCCTTCGCGCTCACCAGCACCATAAAGCCAGCGCAAATCCACCTTTCCGTGAGCGCGAAAGGTGAGGTTGCGGCCACGGCAAAGCACTCGCACTTTGTGCCTACAGACGTAGAAGGAATAAGCTGAACGATGTTGAAGTTGAACAGGACAGTATCTGGAAAATAGTCCGATCTGTCCATTTTTATTTTCAAAGGAATCTTTATGTCCCAACAAGAATCTTCGCGCTCCAAGCTTCCCGGCTGGGCCACGGGATTCGGTGCTCAGGTCATCGCGGGCCTCATCATCGGCCTTATCCTAGGCTTCATTGCCTCCGGCATGGATACCGACCCAGATAACCCGGGCTGGTTGACCACCCTGCTCACGGGCGTCGGCAGCGCCTACGTCCAGCTGCTCAAGGTGATGATCCCGCCACTGATCTTCGCCGCTGTTGTTACCTCCGTCGCTAATCTGCGCAAGGTCGCCAACGCCGCGTCCCTGGCAATTTCCACGCTTGTATGGTTCGCCATCACCGCATTCTTCTCCGTCCTGACGGGCATCATCGTCGCCGTCGTGATGAAGCCGGGCATCGGCACGAGCATCGATGCTGCCACCGCGCAGGATCCTGCCCACGTCGGCTCGTGGACCGCGTTCTTTGAGCAACTTCTGCCCCAGAACTTCATGGGCCTTACCGCCTCGCTTTCCGACGGCGAAGTATCCCTCAGCTTTGGCGCCCTCCAGCTCCTCGTCATCTCACTGGCCATTGGTATCGCCGCCGTCAAGACCGGCAAGTCTGCTGAGCCTTTCCTGCGCTTTACCGAGTCCTTCCTGAAGGTCATTCAGGTCATCCTGTGGTGGATTATCCGCCTTGCCCCGATTGGCACCGCGGCCCTCATCGGTAAGGCGGTAGCTACCTACGGCTGGGATGCACTGGGCTCGCTGGGCAAGTTCGTCTTGGCCATGTACGTCGGCATGGGCCTGGTATTTGCCGTGGTCTACCCGGCAGTACTGAAGTTCAACAAGATCCCGGTCATCGGCTTCTTCAAGCGCGTATGGCCCGTGACCTCCCTGGGATTTGTCACCCGTTCCTCGATGGGCGTCATGCCAGCTACCGAGCGATTCAGTGAAAAGGCTATGGGCGTTCCGTCCGAGTACGCTTCCTTTGCCATTCCGCTGGGCGCAACTACCAAGATGGATGGCTGCGCTTCTGTATACCCAGCCATCGCTGCCATCTTCGTCTCCCAGTTCTACGGCATCGACCTTGACTTCACCCAGTACCTGCTCATCATCTTCGTGTCCGTTATCGGTTCCGCCGCTACCGCAGGCACCACTGGCGCAACGGTAATGCTCACCCTGACGCTTTCTACGCTCGGCCTGCCACTGGCCGGTGTTGGTCTCCTGCTTGCCATCGAGCCAATCATTGACATGGGCCGTACCGCACTCAACGTCACCGGACAGGTGCTGTGCGCCACCATCGTGGCTAAGCGCGCCGGCATCCAGGACAAAGCAACCTGGGATGCTGCCGAGAACGGCGTCAAACACATTATGGATTCTGACTCGGCCGAGACCATCGGAGTCAAGGCTTAAACCAGTCTCCTAAAAGGCAAAAGAAACGCCCGCAAGGTAATCCTTGCGGGCGTTTAGCTATGCGCTTTTACTTCTTGAGGCCGTCAACACCATCGGTGTCGATCTGCTCCTTGCGCAGCTCCTCGGTGTGAGTCTCGGTGTCGCGAACGGTGTCCTTCTTCAGGTTGATCTTCTCAACCGGAACGGTTTCCTTGTTCACGTTTACGCGCTCCTCGTGCAGGGTGACGGAAGCTTCCTCGGAGTCACCGGAGATGGTGCCGTTGTAGTTCTTGGCATCCTCAGCGTTGATCGGGGTGCGCTCGACGCTAACCTCTTCACGCTCAACCGGAACCTCAACGGTCTCGGTGTCAGTCACAACGTACTTGCGCAGGCGAGCCTCACCGGTAGCCACGCGCTCCTTGTTGACGTTGAGCTGTTCCTCGGAACGGATGAGCTCGCCATCGTTGTTGGTGCGTGCAGCTGCAGCGTCATCAGCCACGCCAGCCTTGCGCTCGGTAGCAGCAGCGTCGGTGGTGTGGGTGTCTGCCTTCTTCTCGTCAGCATGTGCACCTGCAACACCTGCGCCAGCACCAGCAGCGCCAGCACCTGCGGTCAGGTTGTGATCCTTGTCAGCGCCAGCCTGAGCGTCGCGCTTGGAGTCAAGGTTGGAATCCTTGTAGTCGGTAACGTCGTGTGCGTTATCCAGACCGTAGTGCTTGAAGATATCGGACTGTGCCTCAGGGGTCAGCGGCTTCTCGGAGTCAAAGTCCGGAGCATCCTTGATGCGGTCCTTGGAGAAGCCCAGCTTCAGGTCATCGCCGGAGAAGTCGTGCCCACGCAGCGGAACCAGGCTGGAGTTCATGCCGAACAGGCCGTGGTTAACCTCAACGAAGGTAGGCTGGCCGGACTGGTCATCAACGAATACCTCGTTAACGTCGCCCAGCTTCTCGCCGTTCTTGTCGTATGCGGTTGCGTTAAAGAGGTCCTTAATGTTCTTACCCATTGTCAGTAAATCCTTTCTGCTATTTGTATAGCTATCTCCAACCAAACAAAAGGACATTTTTTAACCCCGCCACGTGGAGTGTGGGGTGAAAATCTCCAATTGATTGCTGTAACAACCACCATACGGAGAATTCAAAATTTTTCGACCGATAGCGGAGATTTTTTTCGATTTCGTTCACCAAAGCCAAGCTTCATGCAGCTAAGAACGGTTGGTAACAGTTCTATAACATTGGAAAATCTGCACCATAAGTACCCGAATCGCGGAAACCGAATGTCGATTCTCTCGCCCGCAGCGCCCTAGACGCACCCCTTCACGATCTCCAAATCGTCCACTGTTCAACACACCCCCGAAATGCGGTGACAGCGGCACCACAGGATTCTCTCAAAAGAGTGTACCTTTTCTCCGAGTATCCACAGTGGTCGGCAGAAAGCTGAGAAGACTAAGCCTTAGCGGAATAAGTACGGACGCCGATTTTCCAGGCCGGCTGGTTCCACATGAATGAAAGCACTGCAGCCTGGGTACAGCTCGTCGAGGGCAATTTCCACTGCGTCTGCAACCTCGTGGGAGTGCATGACACTCCATTCCCCTGGCACCTCCATGGTCAGGTACACCAACCGCTGGCGGCCAGAGGCCACGGTGCGACGCTCCGTGAAGTTTACCGAGTGTTCCTGCTCCAGCCGAGCTAGGAGCTGCCTAATGTTCTGACGCTCGTCGTCGGGAAGCGCCTCAGAAAGCAGGCTACTTACCGAATCGCGCAGGAGGCTATAGCCTGTCCACAAAATATTGATGCCCACTGCGAGCGCCACTACAGGATCCAGCCACCACCAACCAGTAAGGAATACGGCGGCGATGCCTATAAGGACGCCGACGGAAGTCCAGACGTCGGTAAGCAAATGGTGCCCATCCGCATCCAAGGTGGCGGACCGGTAGCGCTTACCTGCACGGATGAGCGCGATGCCCACCGCGCCGTTAAGCACGGACGAAAGCGTTGACAACGCCAAGCCCCAGCCCGGTTCTTCAATCGGCTGTGGAACAAAGAAGCGTTGGATCGCCGTGTACACGATCATGCCGGCCGCAATAAAAATCATTGCGCCCTCTACCAAGGCGGAGACGTACTCGGCTTTGCCGTGGCCAAACTGGTGGTTATCGTCGGCCGGCTTAGAGGCAATCCGGAGGGCATAAAAGCCGGCGACGGCCGCGACTAGGTTCACGATTGATTCGAGCGCATCCGAAAGAAATCCTACCGAGCCGGTGAACCACGCGGCAAAGGCCTTGAGGAGGATGGTAGCCACTGCGGCGGCGATTGATAGCTGTATGAAGCGCTCAAGAATGCGCTGCTCTGATCCTATGGAGGACAAAGTCACTTCTCCCTTCGGTTCGGTTGCGGACCGAAGGTCTCGTTCACGGCCGCGGGCACTGCGGGCGCTGGCTGGCCGGGCTAAACGCCAGTATGTCGACCAGTCATCTCGGAATTAACCGAGGGAACTACTCCCCTTCAGGAAATCCTAACTTTATAGGGCAGGTGACACCGGCGCAAGATCGAAAAAGCCACGGGAAACTCCCGTGGCTTAAATTCGTGAAGCTTTAGTGCTGGCCCTCTGCAAACTCTTCTACCAGCTTGGCGTTAAAGGCTGGCAGGTCATCTGGAGTGCGGGAGGAGACCAAGCCCTGGTCGCAGTGGACTTCCTCATCTACCCAGGTGGCACCTGCATTGCGCAGGTCGGTCTGCAGGGACGGGAAGGACGTCAGGGTGCGGCCCTTGAGGGCTTCAGCATCAGCCAGGATCCATGCGCCGTGGCAGATGGCACCAAGCGGCAAATCCTTGCTCATGTGGTTGCGCACGATTTCTACTGCGGCCTTGTCCAAGCGGATGAGGTCAGCATTCTCGGTACCGCCAGGCAGAATGATGCCATCGAAAGACTCGCCAGTGGAGTCAGCGGTAGCGGCGTCAACGGAAATCTCCGTACCGTTCTTGCCGGTAATGGTGCCGGCCTTTGGGGCGAGGACACGCACGGTAGCGCCAGCGTTCTTCACGGCCTCTAGCGGGGAGGTCAACTCGGAGTCTTCGAAGCCATCGGTAGCGATGATGGCAATGGTTTTGTTATCTAGTTCAGCCATGTTGCAGCCTCCTTTGTTCGGGTACGCCGCCCACAGTAACGCGGAAGTTTCGTCTTCGCTACCTTCTTTTCGCTTCTACGGACAAGCCCCTCGCCCGCAGCCAAAACCAAGCTCAGACCGGCTGGAATTAGCCGCCGATCTTAAAGTCGCACACATCGCCGTCCTGCATGATGTAGTCCTTACCCTCTTGGCGGACCTTGCCATGCGCACGGGCCTCAGCCATGGAGCCAGCGGCTACAAGGTCATCGAAGGAAACGATCTCGGCCTTAATGAACTTCTTTTCAAAATCGGTGTGGATGACTCCAGCTGCCTGCGGTGCGGCAGAGCCCTGCTTAATGGTCCACGCACGGGCCTCCTTCTCCCCGGCGGTGAGGTAGGTCTGCAGACCCAAGGTGGCAAAACCTGCCTTAGCCAGGGTGGCTAGGCCCGGCTCATCTTGGCCTACGGCCTCGAGCAACTCGCGGGCTTCGTCTTCTTCCAACTCGAGCAGCTCGGTTTCGGTCTGCGCATCGAGGAATACGGCCTCAGCCGGGGCGACGAGCTGGCGGAGTTCTTCCTTCTTAGCGTCGTCGGTAAGCACTGCTTCATCCGAATTGAAGACATAGAGGAAGGGCTTAGCCGTCATCAGATGCAGATCGCGCACGAGGGCGAGGTCAATCTCGCCCTCCTTCGCCGCGGCGAAGAGGGTGCGATCATCTTCCAGAATCTCCTGGGCCTTCTTGGTTGCTTCCACCTCGGCGGCCAAATCCTTATTCTTGCGCGCATCCTTTTCCAGGCGCGGCAGGGCCTTTTCGATGGTCTGGAGATCCGCAAGAATGAGCTCGGTATTAATAACGGAGATATCATTGCGCGGGTCCACCTTGCCATCGACGTGAATGACATTGTCATCAGAGAAGGCGCGTACTACCTGGCAAATGGCGTCTGCCTCACGGATATTGGCTAGGAAGGCGTTGCCCATACCTTCACCCTGCGAAGCGCCGGAGACGATGCCGGCGATGTCCACGAAGGACACGGTGGCAGGAAGGATGCGCTCAGAGTTAAACATCTCCGCCAGTTGGGTCAAGCGGGAATCCGGCAGTTCCACCAGGCCCACGTTGGGCTCGATGGTGGCAAACGGGTAGTTCGCCGCCAGGATCTCGGAACGGGTCAGGGCATTAAACAAAGTGGACTTGCCCACATTGGGCAGGCCGACGATTCCTAGTGTAAGACTCACGGGGCCAATCCTAACGCACCCGCCTTCTTTTAAGGCAAGATGGTGGGGTGAATTCTGATAGCCAACCGCTGCCCGATGACCCTCAAGCGGGCTTGGGCGATAAGTTTGATGAAAGCTTCGACACCAGCAAGCTGGAAGATGTATCCCCACATCCACCGGGTGATCAGGTAGACCGCTCCGTCATCGCCGGCGAGGTGGTTAAGTCCGCCTCCCTATGGGCCGTTCGGCTGCTCATCATCTGCGTTTTCCTCTACGCCCTCTACCGTTTGCTAGGTAACTTCTGGCAGGGGCTTTTGCCGGTGCTTTTGGCCCTTATTATTTGCACCGTTCTGGCGCCGGTGGCGAAGAAGCTGCGCAATATTGGCCTGCCCGCCGCGTTGGCGGCCGCCGTAACCATTTTGGTTTCTTTCACGGCTGTTGGCGGCCTCATTGCGTTTGTTGCCCCAGATTTCATGCGGCAATCCCGGTCACTGTATTTGCAGACGGTCTCCGGCATCCAAAGCCTGCAGCTCTGGGCCCAGGGTCCACCACTTAACCTCGATAGCGATGACATGAGTAGCTATATCGATGAGGCGGCGTCCTGGCTGCAGCAGCGCGCCGGTGCCATCGCCGGATCGGTCTTTACCGGCATCGGCACCGCCACCTCCATCTTGGTCACGCTCTTCATCGTGTTGGTGCTGACCTTCTTCTTTCTGAAGGACGGCGCTAAGTTCCTTCCCTGGCTGCGCGATGCCACGGGCAAGCGCGCCGGCTGGCACCTCACTGAGCTACTTACTCGCGCCTGGAATACGCTGGGCGGCTTCATTCGCGCGCAGGCGGTTGTCTCGCTTGTCGACGCCGTCTTTATCGGCGTCGGCCTCGCGCTTATCGGCGTTCCGCTGGCCATGGCTTTGGCGATCATCACCTTTATCGCGGGCTTCATCCCTTTCGTCGGCGCGATCGTGGCCGGCGCTCTCTCCGTCACCATCGCGTTGGTCTCCCTTGGCGTAACCAAGGCTCTTCTCGTCCTAGGCTTGGTGTTGCTGGTCCAGCAGTTGGAAGGCAATGTTCTCTCGCCCTGGCTGCAGTCCAAGGCCATGGACCTGCACCCGGTCATCGTCCTGGTTTCCGTAACGGTAGGCTCAGCTCTCTTTGGCCTGATAGGTGGCTTCCTCGCGGTTCCGGCGGCCGCGATGTTTGCGGTGGCCTACCGCTACGGCCAAGACATGATGAAGCTGCAGTCGGGCGAAAAAACCGCCGCGGATCTGGACTTTTCTACCGTAGCTGGTTATCTCATCGGCCGCTACACCGAAGACCAAGGGCGTTATAAGCGCGAGGCATGGCTCAAGATGCCGGACTATGCAGCCCCAGAAGGCGCGTTTGCCGACGTCTCCGCGGACGGCGATTCCACTTCCCTCGACGCTGCCCTCAATGTGGAATCCACCCCCAAGGAGCATGAAAAGCCCGGCATGCGCACAAACCTGCGCCGCGCCCGCGATGCCTTCGAAGGCCTGTTGAACGGAGATTCGAAAAAATAGTGAGTCGCGTCGGCGGCGCGTGCCATGCTGGAAGCCATGACTTCCACTTTGCCCGTGCTGCTACTTTTTATCGGCCTCATCCTCGGCGCGGTAATGGGCTGGTTAGCCCATTATTACTCCGCTACGCGCTCCGCGCCGAGCGCCGAGCACCGCGCGCTGCAAGACTCGCAGCGTCGCCAAGCCGAGCTCCAACCGCTAGAAAAGGCCATGGACCGCTTGGGATTTCAGCTCCAAGAAATTGAGGAAGACCGCACCGCGCTGCTCGCCTCCCTCTCCAGCCAGGTGCAAGCGGTGACCCGCACCTCCTCCCGCTTGACCGAACGCACCGACAAACTAGTGACCGCTTTGCGCTCACCCAATGTGCGTGGCCGTTGGGGCGAGGTGCAATTGGAGCGCGTGGTTGAGCTCGGCGGTATGACCAAACACGTGGACTTTGATTGCCAAGTCTCCGCCCCATTGGGCGGGCGCGTCGTCCGCCCTGACATGCTCATCAATTTAGCCGGTGGCCGCCACATCATCGTCGATGCCAAGGTTCCTTTTACCTCTTACCTTGACGCCCTAGAAACCGATGACCCGGAAGAGCACGCCGGCTTCCTCCGCCGCCACGCGCATTTAATGCGCGGCCACGTCCAAGCACTATCGCAGAAGGACTATATTGAGGCCTTTCAACCAACGCCCGAGTTTGTCATCCTCTTCGTTCCCGCAGACCCCTTCCTTGATGCTGCATTATCGGTGGACCCAGAACTTATCGAGTACGCCTTTGAACGCAATGTAGTGATCGCCACCCCCAGCTCGCTTTTTGCGCTCTTGCGCACGGTGGCCATGGGGTGGCACCAGGAAGATATTTCCGCCAAGGCAAAGGAGGTCCAGCGCTTGGGGCGCGAACTGTATACGCGCCTGAATACGCTTTCTGATCACTACGGAAAGGTGGGCCATAACCTGGAAAAGGCAGTCGAAGCTTATAACGCCACGCTTTCCTCGCTCGATTCCCGCGTGGGCGTCACCGCCCGCAAATTGCATGAGATGGATATCCCGGGCCGCACGGATCGCACCCCGCGGGAGCCCTTGCCTATTGATACGTGGCCTCGCGGAAATTCGGCACTATAAATCCGCCGCTTTCGTGCGTGGAAATAGCCATGGGCCGGCGGCAACCGGTAGGATCTTCCGACGTGTCACAAGCCAAGCAAAGAAAGTCCTCCGCCGCCCAAAGCTCCGGTCTCCCCAGCATCCCGCTGGGCAAGGGCCTTGGGCTGCTCGCGGCACTCTTGCTCACCGGCGCGTTTATTTCCATTCTGATGGGTTCCATCGGGTGGGCCTACCTCGCGTTCCTTGTCATCGGCTCACTGCTGGTGGCGCTCATCGTAGAAGAGCGGGGTCTTTTCCTCACCGTGGCTTCTATCCCCATTGTGTATGCCATAACGGTGGTCGTGGCCGGTTTCTTTATCACCAAGGCCAACTTGCCAGAGGGCGCATCGGCTTTTTCCAAGACGGCGACCATCACCGCGGCTTTCCCCCTTGTCCAGAGGTTCCTGTGGCTCCTCATTGCCCTGGTGGGCGCGGCAATCATCGCCTGGCTGCGCTGGGTACGCTTCCGCAAGACGGCCAAGCGCACCGCCGAAATGGAAACCGCTTCCCGCCGTGCCGACGCCAAACAAGACCGGCGCAACCGCGAGGAGCGCCTATCGGTTGCAGACTTGATGGCGCGCGATAAACCGGCAAGGAACTTCAAGCAGTCTCAAGCCGCTCCGCAGCGCGCCCGCGCCTCGCACACGTTGAAGAAGTCACGCCCCGCGCCCAAGGATCGCCTCCGTGGTCGCGACCGTGAAGAGCGTCGCCGAATGCAACAAGAGGAACGCGACAATCCACTGCGCCCGGATCCAGCCCGGCGCGCTGGCGATTCCGTTCCGGCATCTCAGCAGCAGAAGGAACAGCCCAAGCAAGGTTGGGACGATAACCTCTACGACGAGGACTAAAGCAAAAAGAAAGGCCCGTTTCTGGGCCTTTCTTCCGTTTTAGCTGCCGTATAGGCAAACGCTACTTAGGTGCGTGCTGGGCGCAGGTCGCGCGGTAGGGCGAAGGTAATCGTCTCGGTAGAGGTCGTTACCTGTTCTACGTCGCTATAACCGCGCTCGTCCAGGAACTCCAGTACTTCGCGTACCAGCAACTCAGGTACCGAAGCACCGCAGGTTACGCCGACTGTCTGGACGCCTTCCAACCAAGATTCGTCGATTTCCTTGGCAAAATCCACGAGGTGGGAAGTCTTGGCGCCTGCCTCAAGCGCCACCTCAACCAAGCGCACCGAGTTAGAAGAGTTCTTAGAGCCCACCACAATCATCAGGTCACACTGTGGGGCGATGGCCTTGACGGATTCTTGGCGGTTTTGGGTGGCGTAGCAAATATCGTCTGAAGGCGGGTTCTCCAAGTGCGGGAAGCGCTCGCGCAGCTTATTGACGATGGTGATGGTCTCATCCACCGATAGCGTGGTTTGGGACAGCCAGATAAGCTTCTCATCCTGCAGGAACTCTGGCAGCTTGGCGACGCCCCCGATGCCATCCACGAGGTGGGTGACCTCAGGTGCCTCGCCGGCAGTGCCTTCTACTTCTTCGTGGCCTTCGTGGCCAACCAAGAGGATATGGTAGCCATCGCGCTGGAAGCGCTGGGCTTCCTTGTGCACCTTGGTAACCAATGGGCAGGTGGCGTCCAAAGTAAGCTGCTTGCGCTGCGTTGCTTCTGCGCGCACGGCAGGGGAAATACCATGGGCGGAGAAGACTAGGTGGGCGCCTTCTGGTGCCTCAGAGGCCTCGTCGACGAAGATGACGCCGCGGTCTGCCAGAGATTCTACGACGTAACGGTTGTGCACGATTTGTTTGCGTACATAAATGGGCGCGCCGTACTTTTCCAGCGCCTTTTCTACGGTCTCGACCGCGCGGTCCACGCCTGCGCAGTATCCGCGCGGGGCCGCGAGGAGAACATTTTTACCATCAGTCATGGCTCCCAGAGTATCGAAACACTACGCAAAACAATAGTGGGACCTAACGTCACCTTTCTGGCTACCCCGAGCGGGGCAATAGACCACGCTGGCCCCTAAACTAGACGGAAGAACACGGCAGACTGAAGAAAGGGAGGCTGTGTGAATCAACCGGCAAATACTCCGGATACTCCCTGGCCCGTTGGCAAGGTCAATGACCAAGTCAAGGGCTGGATCGAGCGCCTGGGTTACCTGTGGGTAGAGGGTCAGTTGACCCAAATTAACTTCAAGCCCACCTGGAAGCTGTCCTACCTCACTCTGCGTGACGTACAGCAGGAAAAGTCCGTGCAATTGACTTGCCCCTCATCGATGTTGCAGTCATTGTCAGCACCGCTGAAAGACGGCGATCGCGTCATTGTCCACGCTAAGCCCGCCTTTTACGCTGGACGCGGATCCTTTTCACTGTGGACCACCGAAATTCGTCATGTGGGCATTGGCGATCTGCTTGCTCGCATTGAAAAGCTGCGCCAACAGCTAGCTGCTGAAGGCCTTTTCGATCCCGCACGCAAGCGACCTCTCCCCTACCTGCCGCACAAAATTGGGCTGATTACCGGCCGTGGTTCTGCTGCAGAGCGGGATGTAATGGCGGTAGCCCATGACCGCTGGCCGGCGGTGCAATTCCGCGTCCTCAATACCGCGGTTCAGGGTGCGAATACCGTACCTGAGGTTATTGATGCGCTCCAGCGGCTTGATGCGGATCCCGAGGTGGACGTCATCATCATCGCCCGTGGCGGCGGCTCCGTGGAAGATCTGCTGCCCTTCTCGGAAGAAGCACTGCAGCGCGCAGTGGCAGCGGCCGGCACCCCGGTAGTCTCTGCCATTGGCCACGAGCCGGATAGCCCAGTGCTCGATAACGTCGCCGACCTGCGCGCCGCCACGCCTACCGACGCCGCAAAACGCGTCGTGCCCTCTGTGGCCGAGGAACGCGCCATCGTCGCAGAGGCTCGCTCTCGCATGGCGGCCGCGCTGCGCGGCTGGGTGGAAAGGGAACGTCGCGGCCTCGATAATATTCGTTCCCGGCCTGTCATGGCAGACCCGATGACCCCTATCCGTGCGCGCCGCGAGGAGGTGGAGCGAACCCGCGCCACCATGCGGCGAGAAATTGAAGTCATGGTGGAGCGGGAAACCCGCCACGTGGAATCGCTGCGCGCCCGCGTATCGGCGTTGGGACCGTCGGCGACTCTCGCCCGCGGATACTCCATTGTCCAGGTAGTGCCCAAGGACGGTTCCGGACCCGAGGTTGTCACCTCTTATAAGCAATCCCCGCCTGGCGCTCAACTGCGCATTCGAGTGGGCGATGGCTCTATTACCGCAGTTTCTATGGCCTCCCAGGCCGCCGATTAATCAACAACCGAGGAGAAAATCATGTCCGATGACACCATTGGTACCGGCCAGCCAGGCCAGGATGCTTTTACCCCAGTAGAAGAATTGAGCTATGAGCAAGCCCGCGATGAGCTTATTGAGACCGTGAAGATTCTCGAGCTTGGGCAGATGGGCTTGGATGAGTCACTAAAATATTGGGAGCGCGGCGAGGCCCTTGCGCGTGCGTGCGAGGCGCACCTCGACGGCGCGGCGAAGCGTGTGGAAGACGCGCTCGATAAGGCCGAGGACGCAGACGCTGAAGGAGACGAGTAGTGCACATCTATGGTTATCCAGGCGAGCGCGTGGATTTTGTGTCGAAATCCGCGGCCGCCGGTTCCATCATGGCGGGCGATTCCCGAGATTTCGTAGAAGAATTCTTCGGTCCTGCACACACCCGCGACGATAATGAGGTGAGCTACTTCTCCCGATCCGTGGTGCTGCGCTTTACGGACGACAAAGTACGCGAGATTGCTATTTATCCGCAGCGCTCGCAGCGTGAGCGCATCGATGTCTTTGCCGGAAAGACACGCCTCAGCGGCCTAGACGCGGAGGCTTTGGCGGAGGTTATTGCCCAGGCCGGCGACGGTCTTAGCGCTACCGCCGCGGAAGAAGGCTTGGGCGAGGTTATTTTTCGGCTATAGGTGCGGCGTCGATAAACGCAGCGGTAGCAGCCTCAAAGTCACTGTCGTCCGCGGCGCCGGAAATGATGAGGCGGGCATCGCCCAAATCCGTAACCCACAGGCGGCGCACGGAATCATCGTCGCTTTCTAGCACCCGCACTTGGTGCCCCTTGACCTCGCGGGCGGATTCAATGCCGCGGTAGTTGGCGTCGTACGTCTCGCCTGCCTTATCGGCCGCGACCTGCGTTTGAGTAGACTCCACAAACCCTTGGTCAGCGGTCACCCAACTGACCACGGTGGCGTTCTCGCCGCCCATATCTACACGGCGGGCAGCATTGGCCTCCCAACCCTCTGGCATTTCGGGATTGCGAATTGCACCGACCCCTGCGCGGGCTTGGGTGTCTAGGAAGGTTTGTTCATCCACTTCCTGCACCGCTCCCTGCTGGGTTTCGGAGTTAATTGAACACAGGCCGGTCGCTCCCACGGCGAGCAGCATCATAATCACCACGACAGCGAGGGACAGGGAGATGTCCTTCGCGCCTTCAAAAATCTTTGGTCTTTCTTCTGCAGCCACGCGCCTTAGTATCGCACGGCCAGCTTTCAAAAAGCCACACGGCCCCTTTTCCCAAAAAAGATCTGTCAACCCCCACAAATGGGGCGCAAAATCGAACCCATTAGAGCAAAAAAGTGCGAGAATGGAAAGGTAGAGCATCAAGGGGAACACCCCTCGATGAGAAAACTATGGAAGGCAACCACTACACATGTCCGAAAATACGTCTTATCTTCCTGACCGCAACCTGGCAATGGAACTGGTTCGTGTCACCGAGGCAGCAGCACTCGCTTCCGGCCGTTGGGTAGGCCGCGGCCAGAAGAATGAGGGCGATGGCGCGGCGGTCGACGCCATGCGCAAGCTCATCAATTCCGTAGCGATGAACGGCGTCGTTGTCATTGGTGAGGGCGAAAAGGATGAGGCCCCCATGCTCTTTAACGGCGAAGAGGTAGGCACCGGCGAGGGTGCCGCCATGGATATCGCCGTAGACCCAGTCGACGGTACCCGTTTGATGGCAGAAGGCCGCCCCAACGCTATCTCCGTCATCGCAGCCGCAGAGCGCGGAACCATGTATGACCCTTCCGCAGTCTTCTACATGGAAAAGATTGCTGTTGGCCCAGAAGCAGTCGGCGCTATCGACATCAACGAGTCCGTGGAGTGGAACATCAACTCCGTGGCCAAAGCGAAGAATATTCGCCCCGAAGATCTGACCGTGGTGGTCCTTGACCGCCCGCGCCACGAGCAGCTCATCTCTGAAATTCGCGCCGCTGGGGCCAAGGTACGCCTCATCATGGATGGCGACGTAGCCGGCGCCATCGCCACCTGCCAGGATTCGAACTCCATCGACATGATGATGGGCATCGGCGGCACTCCAGAAGGCATCATCACCGCCTGCGCTATGCGCTGCATGGGCGGCGAAATCCAGGGCAAGCTGTGGCCGAAGGATGAAGAGGAAGCAGAAAAGGCCCGTGCAGCTGGCCATGATTTGGACCGTGTTCTCAAGACCACTGACTTGGTCTCCTCCGAAAACTGCTACTTCGCTGCCACCGGCGTGACCAATGGTGACATGCTGCGCGGTGTTTCCTACCGCAATTCCGGCGCTACTACCCGCTCCCTGGTTATGCGTTCCAAGTCCGGCACCATCCGCTACATCGACTCCATCCATAAGCTATCTAAGCTGCAGGAGTATTCCGTAGTGGATTACACCGCCCCGACCAAAAACTAGGGTTCACCCCCGAAGGCGGCCCTCTTGGTAGTTCTCCGCCATACTGGATAGCACACACTCCCCAATTAACTGAGGTGATCTTCACATGACTGAATACCGCATTGAACATGACACAATGGGCGAAGTAAAGGTTCCCGCAGATGCCCTGTGGCGTGCACAGACCCAGCGCGCAGTGGACAACTTCCCTATTTCCGGCCGTGGCCTGGAAAATGCGCAGATTCGCGCTCTTGGCCTGCTCAAGGCTGCTTGCGCCCAGGTAAATAAGGATTCGGGCAAGCTGGATGCCGATAAGGCCGATGCCATTATTGCCGCCGCTACCGAAATCGCCGAGGGCAAGCATAACGATGCCTTCCCTATCGACGTTTTCCAGACCGGTTCCGGCACCTCGTCCAATATGAACACCAATGAGGTCATCGCCTCCTTGGCGCATAACAATGGCGTGGAAATTCACCCGAATGACCACGTAAACATGGGCCAGTCTTCCAATGACACCTTCCCCACCGCTACGCACGTGGCTGCTACGGAAGCTGCCGTTAATGACCTTATCCCGGGCCTGAAGGTTCTCCACGAGTCCTTGACCAAGAAGGCCAAGGAATTCGCTGATGTGGTCAAGGCCGGCCGCACCCACCTGATGGATGCCACCCCGGTTACCCTGGGCCAGGAATTCGGCGGCTACGCCCGTCAGATCGAGCTGGGCATCGAACGCATCGAGGCCACCCTGCCGCGTCTGGGTGAGCTGGCCATCGGCGGCACCGCCACCGGTACCGGCCTGAATACCTCCGCTGACTTCGGCGCCAAGGTCACCGAGGAACTTAAGAAGCTCACCGGCGTAAAGGAACTGAAGGAAGCGGAAAACCACTTCGAGGCACAGGCTGCCCGCGATGGCTTGGTGGAATTCTCCGGCGCCATGCGCTCGGTTGCCGTATCCCTCAATAAGATTGCCAATGACCTGCGCATGATGGGATCCGGCCCCCTGACCGGCCTGGCAGAAATTCACCTGAAGGACCTGCAGCCAGGTTCTTCCATCATGCCGGGTAAGGTCAACCCCGTCATTCCGGAGGCCGTCACCATGGTGGCTGGCCAGGTGGTGGGCAATGATGCCGCAGTTGCCTTCGGCGGCGCCCAGGGCCACTTCGAGCTCAACGTCTTCATCCCGATGATGGCGCGCAACGTACTCGAGTCCGCTCGTCTGCTGGCTAATGCTTCCCGCGTCTTCGCTGATAAGTGCATTGATCACATCGAGGCCAACGAAGAGCGCATGAAGCACTTTGCGGAGTCTTCCACCTCCATCGTGACCCCGCTCAACTCTGCCATCGGCTACGAGAACGCAGCAAAGGCAGCAAAGCACGCCCTGCACGAGAAGATCACCGTCCGCCAAGCCGTTATTGACTTGGGTTTCGTCGACGGCGAAAACCTCACCGAGGAAGAGCTGGATAAGCGCCTCAACGTGCTGAGCATGACTAACCGCGACCGCGATAACTTCTAAGTAATCGCCGGACCGCTTCCCCGCCCGGGCAGGACTCGGGCGGGGTTTTGCATGCCTGGGGTAAGGGGGGGCGTCAGCAAGCGCTATGACATAGCACACATTAGAGGAAACGCACCTCTAAAATCACCACTTCTGCACTTGGTGCAAGTTTGCACCGAGTGTAAAGTTGCATGGCGTGCAAGAAGAACTATCACTACGCGAGCAGAAACGCCTCGAGACGCGCCTGCGCATAGAGGATGCCGCCACAAAGCTGGTGGATGAACAATCCTTCAGCGCGGTTACCATTGAGCGTATCTGCGAAGTAGCCGGTATTTCTCGGCGCACCTTCTTCAATTACTTCGATTCCAAGGAATCCGCCGTTTTGGGCGCTCCAAGCACCGAGTTTACGGAAGAGATGCGGGAGTTCTTCCTCAATGAGCCAACGACCAGCATGGTAGAACTCGTCCTCCAGCTGGTCAGACAGCATATGGAAGGCCACCACATCAACCCGACCATCCGGGATCGCCGCAAGCGCATCTCCAATGATCCAGATGCAGCTGCAGCGGCAATCAGCCGGAAGCGAGCAAAATCCATTGAGCTCATCGATCTCGTTGAAGAGCGCCTTAACAAAGAACCGGAGCTTCGCGTCCTCGACAGCTGCTCTTCCAGCACCGAGGCGATGCTCATCGCCGGCCTCGTCCGTGAGGCACTGTGGTTGGCGATGGCCTCCCCGGATGCAGATTGCAGCCTAGACCTCGGCGCGCGTCTCGATACTTCCCTCACGCTAATAACAGACTTTATGAAAGGAATGCGATGGTAGATACGGCTGCTGAGGCCCCTTCCCAGGGCAAAACCCGCGCCGATAACCTCGGGCTTATTTTCTCGGCCCTGATGCTCACCATGCTGATGAGCTCCTTGGGCCAAATGATCTTCTCTTCCGCTCTCCCCACCATCGTTGGTGAGCTCGGCGGCGTCGACCACATGAGCTGGGTCATCTCCGCCTTCCTTGTCACCATGACCATCGCCATGCCTATCTCCGGCAAGCTGGGTGACATGCTGGGCCGCAAGTGGCTCTACATCGGCGGTATCGCCATCTTCGTCGTGGGCTCCACCCTCGGTGGCTTTGCTAACTCCATGGCGCTGCTGATTATCGCCCGCGCTGTACAGGGCTTTGGCGCAGGTTTTATGATGATTTCCTCCCAGTCCATCATCGCCGAGGTGACCTCCTCCCGTGAGCGCGGCAAGTTCATGGGCATCATGGGCGGCGTCTTTGGCCTGTCCTCGGTTCTCGGCCCCGTCCTCGGCGGCTGGTTCACCGACGGCCCAGGCTGGCGCTGGGGAATGTGGATGAACATCCCGCTGGGTATCCTCGCCATTATCGTGTGCACCCTAGTGCTGCACTTGCGCGTGGGTGATGCCGATATGAAGCGCTTTGACTGGCTCGGCGCCACCTTCATCGCGATTACTACCGCTTCACTTATCCTCATGACCACCTGGGGTGGCACCGAGTACGAATGGGGCTCTTCCATGATCCTCACCTTGGGTGCCATCACCATCATTGGCGCCATCATCACCATCCTGGTGGAGCTACGCGCTAAAGAACCTCTCATCCCGGTCCGTCTGTTCAAGAACCGCAACATGGCCCTAACCACCCTCTCCGGCGTGGTACTTGGCCTGGCAATGTTCGGCGTTCTGGGCTACATGCCAACCTATCTGCAGATGGTGCACACCCTGACCCCAACCAAGGCGGGTCTCATGATGATCCCGATGATGGTGGGCCTTATCGGTACCTCCACTGGCGTAGGCTTTATCATCGCCCGCACCGGTCACTACAAGGTCTACCCCATCATCGGCCTGGCAATTACTGCTGGTGCATTGTTCTGGATGTCTCACCTAACCGTGGAGACTTCCCTGAAGCAGCTGGGCTGCGAGTTCCTGGTCTTCGGCATCGGCTTGGGCATGGTTATCCAGGTCCTCGTGCTCATCGTCCAGAACTCCTTCCCACTGTCCCAGGTGGGTACAGCTACCGCAGCGAATAACTTCTTCCGCCAGATCGGTTCTGCACTGGGCGCTTCCCTGGTTGGCTCCATGTTCATCCACAATATGAAGGATGAGATGGCCACCCGCATGCCGGAGGCTTTCCAGAAGATGGGCCCGGAGGGTGCCGTCTATGCAGAGAAATTCGGCGATGCTGACGGCGGTGCCAATAGCCTCACCCCGGATTTGGTTGCCTCCTTCCCTCAGCCCATCGAGGAAGCAATCCTCAACTCCTATAATGACGGCCTGACCCCGGTCATCGCCCTGATGGTTCCGCTGGTTATCGTCGCCCTCGTCCTCCTCCTACCGCTGCGCGAGGAGCGACTGAAGGAAACGATTGACTAATGTTACTGTCACCTGCAGAAATATAGACCACTAGCCGGGAGCTGCATGCCCTGCGCGATGCACTCCCGCTTGCCGACGCCCCCATAGAATCCGCCCTCGGCTATGCCCCCGGCGGCCTTCAGGCGGCGTTGGATATTCAAGCCGACCCCATCGAGGTGTGCCGCACAAGGGACTATCTAGTTTCCCTAGCCCGCGCGCACGGCACCCCGATCCCGCGCTTTAGCTGGTTTAGTTCCGGATACGTTCCTGCAGTGTAGCGCCCAAAATGCCCCTGCCATCGTTACCACGAGTGTGGTACGAGCAGGGGCTTGCATGCGCTGGGAAACTACCGCTTCTTTTCCTCCGGCTTGGGCAAAAGCAACTCATATACGTCGGTATCGCGCCACTGGCCCGCAAGCTCGCCGTAGGTCATCTTCGCCATATGCGAGTAGGTGCCCACCTTCACGAAGCCGCGCGACTTATGCAGCCCCGCAGAACCTGCATTTTCAGGGAAAATCCATGAGTGGATAGCCCACTTGTGTAGGTCCTGACACACCTCAATCAGACGATCCAGAAGTGCGCCGCCGATGCCGCGGCCCTGTGCCTCGGCACCTAGGTAGATGGAATCCTCCACCACTCCGTGGAATACGGTGCGGGTAGATACCGGTGCTGCGGAAACCCACCCCAGGACCTTAGAATCATCATCTGCTTCAACGGCCACATGCACCGAAGGCATGATCTTGCCGGCTTTGAATTCCTCAAAGGTCAGGGATCGGGTCTCATAAGTAGCGTGCCCAGTATTGAGCCCCTGTTCATAGATCTCTCGCATCTGCGGGTAATCCGCCGCGGTAAAGGGGCGGATGCGGAAATCTTTCTTCTTGTCGTCCGAAGACGTCTGCTTAGCGTTCTCGCTCATATACAACATTATTACTGGGCCATGCCCAGCTTCGCCACGCTGTACACATAAAGATCGCCAAACGCGAACGAATTTGGCCTAGTTGCTGCCTTCCAACAGGTCAGTAACGAGCTCCGCAATGGCAGAGCGCTCGGAACGCTGCAGCGTAATATGCGCAAAAAGCTCGTGTCCCTTGAGCTTTTCAATCACTGCCTGTACTCCGTCGTGCCGGCCCACACGCAGGTTATCGCGCTGTGCCACATCGTGAGTAAGAACTACTCGCGAGCCCTTCCCCAACCGAGAAAGCACAGTAAGCAAGACGTTTCGCTCCAAGGACTGCGCCTCATCCACGATGACAAAAGCATCATGCAGCGAGCGCCCGCGAATATGCGTCAGCGGCAAGACTTCGATAAGGCCACGCTCGTGTACCTCTTCCATGACATTGTCAGACACCAAGCCCTCCAAGGTGTCATAGACCGCCTGCGCCCACGGGTTCATCTTGTCCGATTCAGTGCCCGGTAGGTATCCCAGCGACTGCCCGCCAACCGCATACATCGGGCGAAAGACCACAATGCGCCGGTGCTCCCCGCGCTCGAGCACCGCCTCCAAACCGGCGCACAGCGCAAGTGCCGACTTGCCGGTGCCGGCGCGGCCACCGATGGAGACAATTCCCACGTTTGGGTCCATCAGCAAATCCAAAGCGATACGCTGCTCTGCGGAGCGCCCCTGAAGGCCAAAGGCATTGATATCACCACGTACGAGCTCGACCACGCCATCAGCACTCATGCGCCCCAGCGCGGATTGCGCACCCGCCGCCAAGGTCAAGCCGCAGTGCACCGGCAGTTCCTCCACCGCGGTACCCTTTTCAGTTTCGACGCCGTCTAGCATGACTTCCCCATTACGATAGAGGGTATCGATGACATCCGAGCTGGTTTGCACCGTCGCCATTCCGGTATAGCCGGTCAAGACTACGTCCTGGGCGTGATACTCATCCGCCTGCACGCCTACCGCACCGGCCTTCACACGCAGTGGCACGTCCTTCGTGACGAGCACGGTATCCTTCCCCTCGTGCGCAAGGTTGAGAGCGCACGCCAAGATGCGGTGGTCGCCCTCGGGCCCGCGGAACGCGGTAGGTAGCAAGGATTGGTCTTGATGGTTCAATTCCACGCGCAGGGTGCCGCCATCCACATTGACAGGAACCGGCTGGTCTAAGGCCTCATAAGTAGCGCGCAGCTCCTCCAAAAAGCGAAGAGCTTGGCGGGCGAACCAGCCAAGCTCCGGGTGATGTCGTTTTCCTTCCAGTTCAGAAATAACTACAACGGGAAGGACCACATCGTGTTCTGCAAATTTACGCAGGGCCCAAGGGTCAGAAAGCAAGACCGAGGTATCCACTACATAGGTCTTGGTAGCGACGGTGTCATCAGTAGTGGCAAGCGGAGTAGAAAGTACAGAGGGACGAGACATGATGGCAGGGTTCTCCCTTAGTGTGCGGTAGATCAGACTTCTTCCGAATCACCCCGAATCCCCGGGGTTGCCACCCAAAGTAGGCACCGAAGGTTGAAATTACATGGGTGCAAGATGAACATTAAGAAAACGAAAAATCCCTCCGCAGCAGAAGCTGCAGAGGGAGAAGCTCTAAAAGAGCTATTTACTTCTCTACGGAAGAGGTGAACTTGCCGCTCTCGTCCTGGATCCAAGAGATAACGCCATCGTCGAACTGCTGGGTCCAGCCCTTGCCCTGAGCAGCCTTTTCCTCAGCAGCCTTAGGCAGGCCTACCTCAGAGTCCAGGCCACCCTGCTCCTTCCAGGTTTCAGCAATCTTGCCAACGATAGGCTGAGCGCCCTCATCGTCGTCGAAGGTCAGCAGGTTGCCGTTGTCGAAGTTAGCGAGGAACTCATCATCGTCACCCTGCTCGATGCTCTTTACGTCGCCCCACTCAGCCTTCTTCTCTTCAATAGCGGAAGCGAAATCAGCCGGAACCTCTACGTCGCCGTTAGCGGTAGCGATGGACTTGGTAGCGCCGTCCTTGTCGTCAGCGTCATCCTGGTCGTCCGCATCTTCAGAGTCAGATGCTTCTGCATCCTCGGAATCGTCCGCGTCGTCAGCGTCATCCTTAGAGGTGGCCTCAGCGGCAGCGGAGCCAGCAGCGTCGGTAGCGTCTGCAGCTACGGAGCCGGCAGTGTCCTTGGCGTCTTCAGCTGCATCCTCAGCATCGGAGCAAGCTACGAGAGCAACGGACAGGGTTGCTGCTGCGAAGCCACCTGCGATACGACGGGTCATTTTCTGCATTACTGCATCATCCTTTCAACGAGAAAGTAAGTTAATTCTAAATTTTTGTTTAATCGTCCTTAATGACGAACAACGCCCACCGTAATGGCAACCCCCAGCTAACGCCACCCGCACTGACAGGAAGCGGACAGCGAACAGTAAAGGACTACCTACGTTTGCGCTGCTTAGAGGCCTTCTTTTTCTTTTGTAACGAATTGTTAACGTTTCTCCGCACCTGCTTCGCCTTCGTCTTCTCCCTGGCGCTGCGTTTCGGCTTCTCCTGCCGCGAAGACCGCGCGGTGCGGCCCTTGGCGACGCCCACGAAGTCCTGAATTGCTTCCCCGTCATCGTCCTTGCGCCACACCAATGCGATCTCCGTTACCGGCACGGACTCATCCTTTAGCCCGAGTGGCACCACCTGTTTCTTGCTCAGCACCTTGAGCAGGGGGCGCGGCGCAATAGCGATGCCCACATTGGCCGCCACTACCTGCAGGGCGTTGCGGACTGCGGGGACATCGACAAGCCCGGAGTCGGCGAGGCGGTAGTTAAGGTGTTCATCGGCGACGTCGGCAAGCGTAAGCTCCTCGCCTACCTCCGCATAGACCGAGTCCTTGGGAACGGCAATGCCAGGGGCCTCTTGATAAAGTCGCACGACATGAAAAGTGTCGTCCACCCGCGTATCCGGCAGGCGTGCGAGGGCTAGGTCGACCTTGCCGGCTGCCAGCGGGGCGAGCGCATCGTCCGCATCAACGGTGTACAAGCCACCATGAGCAGTATTTTCTTCGAATCGGCGGAACCACTTTCCAGGCTCTGTACCGGTGGCAAAAGCTAAGCGCAGCATAGAGGACAGTCTACTGAAAGTGCTACGGTAAAAGCGTGACTGAAGAACAAAAGCAACCATCCGGCACCGCTATGCGTGCCCAAACCGCGGCGAAGAAGCTAGGCATTTACCTACCCGCCGCGCCGGACGAGTTTCAAAATAGTGCCATTAGCCACGAAGAGCTGCGCGAATTGCAGCATAACCCGCCCGAGTGGCTGCAAACCTTGCGCCGCGAAGGCCCCCATCCCCGGCCTGAGGTTGCCCATAAGCTAGGCATCTCGGTTACCGCACTCAAGAAGAACGATATGGATAAGCCGCTGACCACGGCGAAAATCAATCAGCTCCTCCAAGAGCAGCCGGAATGGCTCCAGCAGGCCCGCGCAACCATGGCGCAGGCCCGTGGCCATGAGGTGAAGGACTAGACCAGCTTCCAGTCCTCGAGGCCCTCATACAGCGGGTAGTGCTGGGCAATCTTGTCCACACGAGCGCGCAGGGCCTCCACATCGGCATTCTTGCCCTGTACCAAAGCGGTACCGATAATATCTGCAACCTCGGTGAAGGCCTCGACATCGAGACCGCGGGTTGCCAGCGCAGAAGTACCAATGCGCAGGCCAGAGGTGACCATCGGCGGACGCGGGTCATTCGGTACGGCATTGCGGTTAACAGTGATGCCTACCTCGTGCAGCAGATCCTCTGCCTGCTGTCCATCCAATTCGGAATTGCGCAGGTCCGCCAAGACCAAGTGCACATCGGTGCCGCCGGTCAGTACGTCCACGCCAGCTGCCTTGGCATCTTCGGCGGTAAGGCGCTCTGCCAGAATACGAGCCCCCTCCAAGGTGCGTTCTTGGCGCTCCTTGAATTCCTCTGTCGCGGCAATCTTCATGGCGATGGCCTTGGCTGCGACCACGTGCATCAGCGGTCCGCCCTGCTGGCCCGGGAAGACGTTAGAATTGATCTTCTTGGCGTAATCCTGCTTGGCCAAAATCATGCCGGAGCGCGGGCCACCCAGGGTCTTATGCACGGTGGTGGACACGATATCCGCGTGAGGCACTGGGCTCGGGTGCAGGCCGGCCGCCACGAGACCAGCAAAGTGGGCCATATCTACCCACAGGTAAGCGCCGACCTCATCAGCAATTTCACGGAAGGCCGCGAAATCCATGGTGCGCGGGTAGGCAGACCAGCCTCCGATAATGACCTTCGGCTTTTCCTTCAGCGCCTGCTCGCGCAGCTTATCCATGTCCACACGCATGGTCTCTGGATCCACCTCGTAGGCAGCGACATCATAAAGCTTGCCAGAGAAGTTCAACTTCATGCCGTGGGTAAGGTGGCCGCCGTGAGCCAGGGACAGGCCCAAAATCTTGTCGCCCGGCTCAGCGATGGTGGAAAGCACCGCTGCGTTCGCCTGCGCACCGGAGTGCGGCTGAACGTTGGCGAATTCCGCACCAAAGAGCTCCTTAGCGCGGCTGCGAGCTAAGTCTTCCACGACGTCGACATGCTCGCAGCCACCGTAGTAGCGGCGCCCCGGGTAGCCCTCGGCGTACTTGTTGGTAAGCACGGAGCCCTGTGCCTGGAGCACGGCGCGAGGCACAAAGTTCTCAGAGGCGATCATTTCCAGGGTTTCGCGCTGGCGGGAAATCTCTCCCTGAATTGCGCCGAATACGTCCGGATCGAGGTCGCGGAGGTCAGAGGTAAAAGAAGCCATAAAGGTGTGGTCCCCTTCTCAAAATCAAGCGGTATGGGATGCTGCATATCTTATCGTGCCATGCTCCCTAAGGGGGCGTACTTTTACCCACAGATCATGCAAGTGCAACAATGGAGCCATGGCGCGCACATTGGATTCGAGTCCCTACCTAGATTTTGACCGCGAGACCTGGCGTGAACTTCGTAAATCCATGCCTCAGGTGCTCACGGAAACCGAGGTGGAAAAGCTTCGCGGCCTAGGAGACCGCATCGACTTGGATGAGGTGGCTGATGTCTACCTCCCCCTCTCCCGCCTTATCCATATGCAGGTCATGGCACGCCAGCAGCTCACCACGGCTACCGAATCCTTCTTAGGCAACCCTCCGACGCACGTTCCCTTTGTCATCGGTGTGGCCGGCTCCGTGGCAGTGGGAAAATCCACCACTGCCCGCCTCCTTCAGGTGCTCCTGCAACGCTGGGACTCCCACCCCAAGGTCGCGCTCGTTACTACCGACGGCTTCCTCTTCCCCACCGAAACCCTCAAGAAACGCGGCCTCATGCAACGCAAGGGATTTCCAGAATCCTATGACCGGCGTGCACTCCTTCGCTTTGTCACGGACGTAAAATCAGGAAAGCCTCTGGTCAAGGCGCCACTTTATTCTCATATCTCCTATGACATCGTGGACGGGGAATACCAGGAAGTAAACCAGCCCGACATCCTTATTCTGGAAGGGCTCAACGTACTGCAGACGAGTCCCACGTTGACCGTGGCGGACCTCTTTGATTTCTCGGTATATGTTGATGCCCGCACCGACGATATCGAGCAGTGGTATATCGACCGCTTCCTTACTCTGCGCCACACCGCTTTCCGCGAGCCCAACGCCCACTTCTCTGCCTTCGCAGACATGAACGATGAGGAAGCCCGCGCTCAAGCTCGCGAAATTTGGCAGTCCATTAACCTGCCGAATTTGGTGGAAAATATCTTGCCGACCCGTGTGCGAGCCTCCCTTGTGCTGAAAAAGGGCTCGCATCACCTGGTAGAACAGGTGCGGATGCGCAAGCTCTAGAGCCTATTTGCCAAAGCGGCGCGAACGTTGGGAGTAGTCCCGCAAGGCACGGAGGAAGTCCACCTTGCGGAATGCTGGCCAGTAAGTATCCGTGAACCAGATCTCGGAGTACGCGGCCTGCCACAGGAGGAAGCCCGACAGGCGTTGTTCACCAGAGGTGCGGATGACCAAATCCGGGTCCGGAAGTCCCTTGGTGTACAGGTGTTCCCCAATGGATTCTGCGGTGACGCGGTCCGCCATCTCCGCTGCGGTAGTTCCCTTCTCTGCTTCCGCACGCACCAAGTACTGCACGGCGTCCACAATTTCTTGGCGCCCGCCATAGCCCACCGCCACATTGACGATGACACCCGTATTGTCTTTGGTTTCTGCCGCTGCCGTCACCATTCGCTGGCGAATATCATCTGGGAGTAGGTCGAGGTGGCCAACCAAGCGCACCTGACAGCCGACGTCGCTATGGGATAGGTGCGTGACAACGTCCGAGATGATGTCAAAGAGCAGCTCTACTTCCTGCTCGCTGCGCTTCAGGTTCTCTGTGGACAGCAAATAAATGGTGACCACCTCGATATCAGTATCGCGGCACCACGAGATCATCTCTCCGATCTTCTTCGCGCCTTGGCGGTGACCATGGCTGATATCGGTAAACCCAGCCTCACGCGCCCACCGACGATTGCCGTCGGCCATAATGGCTATGTGCTTAGGCTGCGGCTTTCCCTTGATCAGGCGCGCCAGACGGGCTTCATAAGCTGGGTAGGCCAGCTGCTTGAGAGAACTCACGCTCATTAGTCTATCCGCCTAGAAAATGGACTTCTTGCGGTTATCGTAAATGCCGGCTTCCTTCATCGCCTTATCCACGGCTTCCTCATCGAATGGATCGATTCCGTGATCCTCCGCAAACATCATGCGGCGGCGAAAGCGTGAGTAACGGCGATGGAAATTCCAACCCGCAAACAACACCGCAACTCCCATAAGCGCCAGGATCAGCAGGCCAATGGGCGAAGCTTTGCCAAATTCAGGGCCCATTGGGCCACCTTCGGCGCCCTCAGTTCCTTGGGCGAGTACAAATACGTCATGTGCGGCCAGAACGAAAGAGCCATACATACTCATGTCTTAGGCCTCCTCTTTCTTTTCGATGCCGGCAAAAAGGTCGTTTTCTGGCAGGGAGGTAGAAACGTGGGTCTTCGCCAGCTCAAACTCCTCGGTGGGCCAAAGGCGCTGCTGTACCTCCACCGACGTCGCCAAGAAGGCACCCGCCGGATCGATCTGCGTGGCGTGCGCCCGCAAGGCCTCCTCGCGATTGCTGAAGTAATCCGCGCATTCCACCTGGGTGGTTACACGCGCCATGATATCGCCAAAAGCGGTGTCCCAACGCGCCAACATTGGCCCATAAGGACTGGTATTACCTTCTTCTAGGAGCAGATCATGGAACATCTTCATGCGCTGATAAACAAAGCCGTGCGAATAGTACAGCTTCAGCGGCTCCCACGGCTTACCCAGCTCTGGGTGGTACTCGGCATCGCCTGCCTTCTCCCACGCGATCATGGAAGCCCGGTGCACCATCAAATGGTCTGGGTGCGGGTAGCCACCATTTTCGTCATAAGTGACAATGACGTGTGGTCGAAATTCACGGATAACCTGGACGTATTCCTGCGCGACGGTGTCATCCCCCAGCAACGCGAAACAGCCTTCCGGCAGCAATTCCTCCATAGTCTTGCCTTCAACCGGGTCCGGCAATCCGGAATCAACGTGGCCCAGCCAGCGATGGTGTACGCCCAGTGCCCGCGCAGCGTTAGCCATTTCTTCCCGGCGGACCTCGCCCATCTTTTCCTTGATTCCCGGGCGGTCCATGGCGGGGTTAATCACATCGCCGCGCTCACCACCGGTACAGGTCAGTACCAAGACCTCATTGCCTTCTGCGGCATAGCGCGCGGTGGTTGCAGCACCCTTGGAAGATTCATCGTCTGGGTGCGCGTGGATAGCTAGTAGGCGAAAACCGCTCACTGAAAATCCATCCCCTTATTAATCTAGGTTCTCTGAACAGATGATTATCCTAGTAGATAATTGGAAAACCGTGGTCCTCGACTAGAGTGGAAGCCATGACTTCCGCCGGAAACTCTCGCTCAGCCGCCCGCTACGGCTCCCGCGGCTCCTCTGAAAAGAACTCTGGTAGCTGGACTAATAAGGCGCTGGTGCTCATCTTTGTCGCCATTTTTATCGCGCTTATTTTCTTCGGATTCCGGTATTTCCAGGAAAAGGAGCGGGTGAACGCACAGGTGTCCATCGTGACCCAGGAGGTTTTGAGCGATGATTCCACCCGCGTTTGGGTCGATGTCACCCGCAATCACACCGATGAAGATGCCTACTGCATTGTCCAAGCCTATGACTATTCCAAGTCCGAAGTAGGCCGCCGTGAATTCCCTGTTCCCGCGGGCGGAAACGAAACCCAGCGCATCGCTGTCGACGTCCCAACCAACGCTCGTGCCGTAGCTGGCGGGGCCTATGGTTGTTCCGGCAATATCCCCGAATACTTGGATATGGATAACCCTGACTACGCGGAAAGCCGTTAGCCGCGTGTGCTAGGATTTGTAGCGCCTAGAACCGGGTATATGCCCGGTTCCACTTTTACCTATAGCCCCAGGGATTAGCAGGGGCTTTGACCACAATTCCTATCTACGGAAGGTTGCAGAATGGCTGAGCAGCAAAAGCAGTACATCACCCCAGAAACCAAGGCGAAGCTCGAGGCCGAGCTGCAGGAGCTCATCGACCACCGCCCAGTAGTCGCGGCTGAAATCAACGAGCGCCGTGAGGAAGGCGACCTCAAAGAGAACGCCGGTTACGACGCCGCACGTGAGATGCAGGACCAGGAAGAGGCCCGCATTAAGCAGATTTCTGAGGTTCTTGCGAATGCCACCACCGAGCGCGGTGCTGTTCAGGAGGGCGTTGCCCACACCGGTTCCGTAGTTCACGTTTACTACAACGGTGACAAGGACGATAAGGAGACCTTCCTCATCGGTACCCGCGCCGCTGCTTCCGATAACAAGGACCTAGAAACCTATTCCGAGCAGTCCCCGCTGGGCGCTGCCATCCTTGGCGCACAAGAGGGCGAGACCCGCGAGTACACCGCTCCGAATGGCAAGACCATTTCGGTCACCATCGAGTCCGCAGCGCCGTATGATTCTGCTAAGGCCGCTACTCCACGCGAGTCCTAAACTTTTAACCACTTACCACTCTGGAGAAAGAGCACATCCCCATGAAGAAGTTCTCCCGTTTCGCTGCCGCTGGCTTGGTCTTCACTGCTGGCCTCTCCCTCGCTGCTTGCCACCCACCGAACCAGCAGGATTCTGATTCCAAGGTAGAAAATGCCTCCACCTTCACCGGTGAGGCCCCGATGCAGAAAGATGCTGAGACCAGCTCTTCCGCACCCGAGACCGTTGTTGAAGAGGAAGCACCTGTAGTCGAGTCCGGTGTTCCAGAAGAACCAGCGCAGCCGCACTTGAACGGTACCGCCACCGAACTGCCACAGCAGTAATAAGGCTTGAAGGGCCGAGGGATATCCTCGGCCCTTTTTCATGCTATTTTTCTGGGTTCACTTCCCGCACCCAATCCCCGATGACACCGGGCACGACAGCGGGCGGCTCCCCCAAGAGGTCGCGCTTATTCGGGTCTCTTTCGACCTGCGTGGTGACGGACTTTACGCGCTTTTTCTCACTGTCTTTGCCTCCGCGCATCCCCATCATTGGACCATAGGCTCGCGCCCCTCCGGTTGAGCGGCCTGCATTGCCACCGCGCGCTGCCGCGGCACTTTCACTGCCGCCTACGCCGGGCCGCATGCCCGCACCAGCACCGTTTCCTGCACCACTGCCAAGACCAGCGCGCATGCTCGAACCGCCGCCGAGTGCATTGCTATGGCCAGCGCGCATGCCTGCACCGACACCAGCGTAGGGCGCTCCGGCTCCGCGTCCAAGGTGCAGGCCCGACTGCGCTCCTCTTCCGGCGCGCGCCACATCGGCGCTGCCACTTACATTTCCTGCAGCGGATCCAATTCCGCCTCGTAGCGACTGACCGATGCGTACGCCGCGTCCCGCATCCCCGGGCCGTCCGGCTGCCATCACCGGCGCCATCCCAGAATTGGCGGATTGCGCTGTAGCTACCGGCGCCATCGCACCGCTGTTATTAAGCGCGCCTCCATATGCTCCTGCGGCAACCGGATGCGCTGTACCACTAGGAACCTGCCCCATCGCCCCGTTCGGCGAAGCGACACTCGGCACGGACGCCCCTTGGGTGGACACTTCATTCCCACCGATGGCTACTTGTTCTCCCAGACCAAGCCTTTCCAGCGCATTCCTGCCGCTAGTATGCATCTGCTGGTGAAAATCATTAATTTCCTGTGGGCTCATCCCCACCGCTTCCAGCCCGTTTACATTGCCATTGACGACGTCAAAGTTCCCCGGCCCCAAATCACCTCGCGCAATCGCTTCCGCAATCTTCTTTGGCCACACCACGGCATCGGTGGTGTAGCGCTGCCCATCACCATCAACTCCAGCGAGGCCGGCGTCGACACCGCCGCCTCCCGACGCCGGCGATTGTTCCATCAGAGCGTGCTGGTACGGCATTGCTTCTACCGCGAAGCGCTGCAGGTCAGGTTGCAATGCGGCCAATGCGGCCTTTTCCGCAAATTCGCGCTCGACCGGTTCTGGAATGGCCATCACTTCCATCGCCATGGCCATCGCAGTCGGCTGCATACCCATCAACTTGGCGTGGAACCCGGTAAGTTTCTCCCCCATGACCTTGGCATTTGCTACAAAGTGGCTTCCCGATGCCGCCACTTCCCTAATCTTGGCCGCCGCCCTCGACGTGGCTTCGCTGTCGTTCTCGCCTTCCAAAGACCCAGCTGCTTCCTGCAACCCGCTAACGATATCGTCGACTTCCGACGCCAACGAGCTCCACCGCGCATTCGCCTCCGACACATTCCAAATCTGCGTCGACATCAGGTCCGTAGCCAGCTTCACAATGTCCGTACCGACATTCACCACCGGCATAGAAAACCCAAATGGGCTGTACCCCGGCTCCGGCTGGTTCATAATCGGCATCGCCTCAATACCGATACCCCCACCTGCATCCGCGATCTCCATTCCCCGACTATTCGCGTCCTCTTGCGCCTGAAAACCTCGAGCCTCCCGCCCGAGACTGTCGTACAACCATTCCAATTGCTCTGAAAAGTTCTTGATCGATTCACACGCAGATCCCGGGTCAGTCTCAAGAACCCTCTGATGAACCGCGCCTACATGATCAATTCCATTAACTGAAGAAAAGCCTGCATTAAGTGGAGAATTTATCCCCGCTCCTACTACACTAATTCTTGATTGAAACTCATTAATTGCCATAGAATTCAGCTCAAGATTCTGACTACTCAGTTTCATTGCTCCCCCGATTTTTAATTACATTGTAAGGTCTTCAAAAATTTGCTCGGCATTTCCGCAGGAAGTCTCTACAGCCCCTTCTTGAAGATTGGAAAAGCTAACTTTCACTGTTCCACCTTTAGTCTCTAGAAATGCCGAACAATATCGGCCCAAAGGACCATCTTCCGGATATGCTACGAGAGGTAGATTCTCGCCTGTCAATATTGGTTCACCGGTAAATTTGATTGTTTCTTGGTCGAGCCCCAAATTCTTTGACGCCAAAGTGATAGAGGCTTCTCCATACCTCGCCTCAGAACCACGAAAGCCACAAAAACTCCATCCTGACTCCCGATGAACCGAAATAGGCTCAGGATGTATACCAGAAGCTTCTAATCTGTCGTACGGAATCTCCGTACACGGATCAAAAAGCTCGAAGCTCGGGTCTGCCGGATCGAATTCCCCCAGTGGCGGTAGGACGCCGGAAGTGTCTCCCGATCCCGTGGCGCCGGCCTCCCCCGGTTGGCCGGCGCCGCCCGCATTCTTCCCGCCATTAGTGTGTGCCGTTTCCCCCTGATTGCCTTCCGCGTCATCCCCCGGGTCCCCGTTGGCTCCCCCTGCACCGTCGGTCGAACTAATGCCGCCAGACTCCTCCACCTTGGTGGGTTCCTCTGACGCGCTCCTCGTGCCGATGTCCGCAACGCAGCTACTCAGCATAACGGTGCTGCTGACCATCAACGTTGCTACGGTGACCTGACGCTTCACAACAATCCTTCGCGCACTCACTTCCTGACGAGAGGAACAGGAAAAGTGAAACAGAGAACTTTTCACTTCGCATTTCCCGTTCCGGTACACAGCATGCATGAGGCACCCAGAATTTTCTACGCAACCGCAAAGGTTAACGGCAATTTAACAAAATTATTTGTCCCATACGTCACACCCGTCACGTCCAAAAGGCGAAATTTCCTGCTCATGAGCTGTATCACCGCTGGTAGTGGTTTTGTAGACCAAATGAAGGTTAAACCCGCACTTTATCCCCCAGCACTACCCCAGAAATTACACGTTTGTAAGCGAATTTTCGGCAACAAAAAGGCCCGCACCGAAGTGCGGGCCGGTACAAAAGAATCAGTTAGTCACGCTGGAAATAGCTCAGCAGACGGAGAATTTCAGTGTAGAGCCAGACCAAGGTCACAGCGAGGCCCAGAGCAACGCCCCACGCGTTCTTAGCGGGAGCACCAGCGCGGATCATGCGGTCAGCCTGATCAAAGTCGGTCAGGAAGGACAGGGCACCAAGAACAATGCAGACCAGCGAGAAGATGATGGCAATCGGACCACCATCGCGCAACGGGTTGAAATCAAAGAAAATCGCGCCCAAGAAGTTAACAAGCGCCATGACAGCGACGCCAGCGATCAAGCCGAAAAGGATCTTGGTGAACTTCGGGGTCACCTTCACTGCGCCAGTCTTATACACAATCAGCATGCCGATAAAGACACCGATGGTGCCGACAATCGCTTGACCAATGATGGCCATGCCGCCCTCGCCCTGGAAGTTGACATTGGCGAACATCAAGGAGAAGCCGCCGACAAATAGGCCTTCAAATACGGCATAAATCAGGGTGACTGCAGCAGAACCCCACTTCTTACCAAAAGAGGCAACGAGCACGGTAATGAAGCCGCCGATACCACCGACCAGAGTCAAGGCCATGGCGATACCTGGGCTCACTAGCATTCCCAAGACGAAGTTGATGGCTGCGGCGACAATGATGACGCCGAGGGTAATGCCCGTCTTAGTCACTACATCATCCACGGTCATGGGACGAGTAGATACGTCCGCATAACCAGGATTTTGGCGGCTACTATTTTCGGTCAGAGAACTCATTACCGGATTGCTTGAACGCACGGTTGTCCTTTCTAAGAGAGGTGCAAATTAGCTATCTCACCCCATTCAACGAAACACCGCCCCATAAAGTTCCACATTCTTACCATTTAGCTAGAAGTTTTGTGTGAAGCTTCCGCATAGATGCTGTGGAGACATGCTGACGCAAAAAGTCTCGAGGCGCTTCCAAGAAAGATGTCTCGAGACTTCACATGGTGCCCCCAGTGGGACTCGAACCCACACTGAATCGATTTTAAGTCGACTGCCTCTGCCGATTGGGCTATGGGGGCAAGGCCAAGGAATATTTTAGGCCACCTCACCCTGCGGGAGTTAACGAGGGGTACCCTCTGCAGCCAGACCAGCGATAATGCCATCGAGAATGTCCTTTTCACTGATGAAAAACCTGCGCGCATCGCAATTGCGCTCGATGAGCTGCATGATGCCTTCGACGGCTACGGCCCCACCGCCGATGACATCGGCACGGCCGGGGTGAATGACGGGGTTGAGGGCGCGGACGTCGGAAGGCAGGCTAATAAGCTGCTGCAAAAGCACGCGCAGGGCATCGAAGCGGAGCTCAGACCCGTGAATGGCATCGGCGTCGTAGCGCTCAAGGCCCTGAGCCAATGCAGAAAGAGTGGTAAAAGTGCCTGCGCAGCCGACGATAGTACGGGCCTTAGAAATAGGTACTATCTTCTCTACTTCCGCCGTGCGCTCGCCGACATACTCGGAAGCGATCTCAATCTCCGACTCGGTTGGCGGATCGGTACGCATGATGCGTTCGGTTAGCCTGACGCATCCCATGCGGGCCGAGTGGGTGCCCAAGATATCGCCATCTGCGGTGCCTACGACGAACTCGGTCGAACCGCCACCCAAATCGATAACACAGAATGGCCCCCGGTCTGGCTCCACATCGGCCACGGCGCCGTTAAAGGACAACAAAGCCTCTTCCTCACCTGAGACGACCTCGGCCTGTGCGCCAGGCTGAATTTGGCCGAGCAACTCAGCGGTCATGTCGAAGAATTCCTGTTGGTTCTTGGCATCGCGGGTAGCGGAGGTAGCAACCATCCGCACGCGGGTGACCTTCTCAAACTTCATCTGGCGTACGTAGCCTTCCAAGGCCACGCGGGCGCGGTCTAGAGCCGCAGGGGCGATTTCGCCAGTGGCATCGACTCCCTCTCCCAGGCGGATGATTTCCATGGTGCGGGTAATATCGCGGACCTTGCCGTCATCCTGAATTTCAGAGATGAGCAAGCGAATCGAATTGGTACCGCAATCAATCGCAGCAACGCGAGTCATAGCAGCCCTCCTATTCCGCGTTAGAGAAATCGAACTGGGCCAAGTCAATCCCCAGTTCCTCTACGCTGGGCCAATCCTGCGGGATAGCAGAGCCTCGAAGCTTGCCGTGGTCGGCGGCCATGGCCACCGCCTCAGTTCCCAAACGGAAATGCTGTGGGCCTTCAGCAAGCGCGTACGCGATGAGCACATGCAGACACTTCACCCGATCGGGCATGCCGCCACCGGAGAAATCGGTGCCAAGGTCTTCGATGTCATTGCGCTTGGCCAAAAAGTATTCGTGGGCACGCTGATAGTCGGCAGCCAATTCCTCGTCCTCGCCCAAGCGGGCTTCCATCCACTTCATAACGTGAGCAACCTCCAAGCGTGAGGCTTCTGCCGTAAGCCGTGGGTCGGTGAGGTAGTAGAGGGTGGGGAATGGGGTGCCGTCGGCAAGCTTAGGCGCCGTCTTAATTACCGCGGGCTGCCCATCCGGCGTGCGATATGAAACCTCTAGGACCCCGCGTGGAGTGCGGCCCAATTGCTCAGTTACTACAGCGATATCTGCATCAGTGACGGTCATGCGGACAATTATCGCACATCTGGATTCTCTTCCGGCGCCGGCTCAATCGGAAGATGATTTACCTGCTCGGACGGAGCTTCTTCCTCCGGCGGCTCGGCTACAGAATCCCACAGAACTTCGTACCATTCGCGGGAATCTTCTTCCTTCTGACCATCTGTAGTGAGCTGGTCATCCGGCTTAATCTGCGGATCAATGATGCGGTAGGCGGTCTCGCCCTCATCAACAACGCCGAATCGGCGCCGCGCCTCCTGCTTGATGTACTCATCGGACTTATATCTATCAATCTTCTCCAGCAAAGCAGCTTTCTCATCCTGCTTGGCGGCGATTGACTCATTGAGGCGAGCAATTTCGGATCGGCCGTGGTAGTAATTGCGCAGCGGAATGGCGATAGCAAACAAAACAACGAGCACTATAGCTACGATTACGCCTACTCCGGCAATACTCATCCGATCCGGCTTCTGTTTCTGCTTCAGTTGTGCACGCTGCGCCTTGCGGATATCCGCAGCACGCGAGGCTACCGGAACCCTAGTACGGCTCCGGTTTCGCTGCGTCTTCTTTTCGCGTGCCATAGGCCTCTAATCCTAGCGCCGTCACTTCTGTAACAGGGACGTGGCACGCGCAATTTGGATACACTAAAAGAAATTCTCCCGCCCAGGAAGGAACTTTCATGTCCCTCAAACGCCTCCTGCCCGTTCTCACCGCAACCTTATTCCTCGCCAGCTGCAGCCCCTCCGCCCAAGACGGCGAATACCCCGTCTACGGTGACGGCTACGACCTAAACACTAAAGACGGCATGGCCGACTACCTCAAGGAGTATAAGACCCTGCCGGATGATTACATCAACCATGATGCTGACCAGCTCGAGGGAGACGATCAGCCCGAAAGCTTTGAAACCAACGCAGACTCTGTCAAGAAGGCCGGCGAAGCTGCCTGCAAGAATGATGAATTGCTCGACATTTCGAAGGAATATTTCCGAGGAAACACCGACAAATTTGGGGAAGCAGTAATGTCATCGGTCGACGGCTCTGATGACAAATATCGTGATGTTTTTGAAGCGCTAAACATCCCCGATGATGCACCGGACACTGACAAGATCATGGCTGCAGCGATGAGCTCACTCGGCGCCGTGATGTCTTGCGGTGATGAATTCAGCGATGAAGAACTGGAAAAGGTCGCTGAGTCGATCCATTCCAGCTAGAGCTTCGAACCAAATTCCCTGCCTAAGGAATAATAATGCCACTCAAGCGTCTCCTCCTCCTAGCCGCCGTAGGCGCCCTACTTGCTGGGTGCAGCTCGACCGGCCACAAAGAAGAAGTCGCCACCGAAGCGGAGTCCCCCACTAGCAAAAGCACTACCAGCAGCGAAGCTCCTACCACTACCACCAGCAGAAACCATGATCTCAACACCAAAAGCGGCTTCATTTATCACATAAAAGAACACGGCACGATCCCGGACTTTTACCTGGACGTATTCGGCGCGGGCGCTTCCGATACCGATGACGGCCCCACCAGCTACGAGGTCAACGCCACGACCCTGAAGAAGGCTGGAGCTGTTGCCTGCGAGAATGATCAGATTCTAGACGATGCCAAATATCTGCTAGCCCATGGCGACAGCGGATTTGAGGAGCTCGTTCCCGATTTAGAAGAGTTTGACAGGAAATACGCTCCCGTCTTCGAAAAGCTTGAAATGTCAGCGGCCTCTCCCCTCCCAGACAAGCTATTTACCATGTACATGGCTGGAGTGGGTTCCCTCGCCACCTGCGGTGACAAATATGACGATAAGGAACTCGAGGCAGTGGCTGACAAAATTTTCAGCTACTAGATCCCTCCTAAAGTTCGCACAATTTTTCGCTTCAAGCCTTGCGCAAGCCAGCAAGGCGGCTTATACTGAGGGTAGAAATTCGATTGGGTGTGCGATTTATTCCAGAGGGGGAACTTTCCGTGACGGCCAGCGACGCACCACCAAAGAAAGCTTATTTTTCTACCAATAACCTCGACGATACGGTTTGCATTTTGGGTATGCTCCAACGCATTCAATCTTGGCAGCTATACCAATCCGTACTTCCGCGATTAGAAGACGATGTCGAATGCACTACTGCTGCTTTAGCTAAGCGGGTGGGCTTGAGCTACTGGCGCGTTTTATCCGCACTGCGCTCTCACCTGCGCATGCTTGAGTTGCCGTTAACCACGTCGGTACAGACCGAACATTGGATTCTTGACCTCCCGCGGCTGCACGTCATTGATGCCGAGCTTGCCCCGCTTGGCGACGACGCCGAGGGCATCCAACTAGTCGATGCCGCCCTTGCAGACTTCCTCACCCCGAAGGAACCTGCTCAGCATGTCCCCACGGAATCTGAAATCCGTAGATTCTTGCGCGATTACATCGATGGCATTCTCAAGCCAGATATTGAGAAGGAAATCGAGCGCTCTGTTTCCATTTCTTATTCCAAAGGCCAAGCCACCATCACCCTGAAAACGGATAAAGCAACCGCCAGTGCTATTTCACGGCACATCGATAAAGCAGCGCGAAAGAAGAACATCACAAAGCCAGAGGCTTTGGAGGCGCTGATCTTTAATCGCACCCAGACAAAAGTAGTTATCAATACCTATGCAGCGGGTGAGGATGCTTCTCGGGTATATATCCCGTCGGCGGGATGGTGCGTTCTTACCGAACGCTTGAGCACTTACTCGATGACTCGCGAGTTGTGCCCAGAAGAAACATCCTCCTACGTCCCCACCGAGCAAATCAGGACATGGGTCCACGGTCGCGATGCCACGTGCCGTTGGCCGGGGTGTTCCATGCCGGCACATTACTGCCAGCTTGATCATCGGGTGGAGTATGCCGACGGCGGACCGACGAGTATCGATAATCTTGTCACCCTTTGTCAGCACCACCACAATGTTAAGACCGATGGTAGGGCCCGCTACATCATGGATCCCATCACTGGGGACGTCGCCTGGCTCTTTTCGGACGGCACTTTCGAAATTGACCGTGCTCAAGGACCTTTAGCACCGCGAACCATGAATTGGAAGCAAACCTGGCAACAATACCTAGACATGCGAAAGCGCCCCCGCGGCAATGCAAGGGCGCTACGAAAGGAGGCGATTAAGCCTTAAAGCGCGGGAAAGCGGAGCGGCCGGCGTAGACTGCGCCGTCGCCAAGCTCCTGCTCGATGCGCAGAAGCTGGTTGTACTTAGCTACGCGCTCGGAACGAGCCGGTGCACCGGTCTTGATCTGGCCGCAGTTCAGAGCAACAGCCAGGTCTGCAATGGTGGTGTCCTCGGTCTCACCGGAGCGGTGGGACATCATGGTGCGGTAACCATTGCGGTGAGCCAGCTCGACTGCGTCGAAGGTCTCGGTCAGGGTGCCGATCTGGTTGACCTTTACCAGCAGAGCGTTAGCGGCCTTCTTATCAATGCCTTCCTGCAGGCGAGCAGGGTTGGTGACGAAGAAGTCATCGCCGACGATCTGCACCTTTTCGCCAATAGCGGCGGTCAGGGTGGTGTAGCCATCCCAGTCGTCTTCCTGCAGTGGGTCCTCGATGGAGACGATCGGGTACTCGTCAATGAGGCCCTCGTAAACCTTGCACATTTCTTCAGCGGTGTGCTCGCCACCCTCGAAGTGATACTTGCCGTCCTTGAAAAACTCAGAGGAAGCAACGTCGAGTGCCAGGGCTACGTCCTTGCCAGGCTCGAAGCCGGCCTTCTTGATGGCGTCCACGATGACATCGAGAGCAGCCTTGGTGGAGTCAACGGACGGTGCAAAGCCACCCTCGTCGCCCAGACCAGTGGACAAGCCCTTGTCCTTTAGCACTGCCTTCAGTGCGTGGTAGACCTCGGCGCCCATGCGAAGAGCCTCGGCGAAAGACTCCGCACCAATCGGAGCGATCATGAATTCCTGGACGTCTACGCCGGAGTCAGCGTGTGCGCCGCCGTTGAGGATGTTCATCATTGGCACTGGCAGTACGTGTGCATTCGGGCCGCCAATGTAGCGGTACAGAGGCAGTGCAGCGGACTCTGCGGCGGCCTTGGCTGCGGCGATGGAAACGCCCAAGATAGCATTAGCGCCGAGCTCGGACTTGTTATCGGTACCGTCCAGCTTAATCAGTGCCTGGTCAATGAGGCGCTGGTCGTCAGCTTCGAAGCCAGCAATTTCATCGGCAATCTTCTCGTTGATATTCTCAACAGCCTTCAGAACGCCCTTACCCTGGTAGCGCTCGCCACCGTCGCGCAGCTCGTGAGCCTCGTGCACACCGGTAGAAGCACCGGACGGAACGCCGGCAACACCGCGGGCGCCGTCATCAAGGAAGACCTCGGCCTCGACGGTTGGGTTGCCACGGGAATCAAGAATTTCGCGGGCGAAAGTGTGGATGATATCAGCCATGCTGTTTTTCACTCCTCATAAATAAGTTCGCTCTGGACCAGCCGGCCCAGATACGTTGTCAATTGTTGCAGAAAACTTTACTGTGTGACACTACTTGGCACTTTGCGGAACCGAGTAGGCATTAGCGGCGTGTGCAACTTTATGCAAATACTCGCTGGACTGGTTGTAATTCAGGACTGCTTCCTCCCACTGTTCTGGGTTAGAGAGATCTCTATCACCAAAGCATAAAAGTCCGGCGGCGCCGACTGCAGCGTCGTCAATTTGATTGGGATCCGCCTTCCCATCGCCGTTAGCATCAGCGCCCACCGATTTCCATGTGGTCGGGATAAATTGCATCGGGCCGACGGCGCGGTCATATTCGGAATCCCCATCGATGTCGCCATTATCGGTATCTGGGGTGTGCGCTGTATTGTTCAGGCCATCGAGGGCAATGCCATTGATGGGTGGTTGGGGGTAGCCGGCGTCGTCAAGCTTGGAGGACTTAAACCAATTGCCGTTGTAGGTGCCATGGCGTGTTTCCACGTAGCCCAGGCCGGCAAGGGTATTCCAGCGCAGATGGCAATTCGGCCATTTTTGCTGAGCGATGAGTTCGGCGTTGCCATAAGCGCGCAGTGCGGCCGGCGGGATGCCCGTCTGCTCGGCTAGGTCAGAGGCCCAGTAAGTAAGCTTATCCGCAGTGCGGCCGGGAGCATTGACGTCAATATGCGCGACCTCTTTGCCTCCAACGGGCGGAATGTTCTCCGGTACGGGCTCCTGGGAAGTGCCGTGCCCCGTCAACAGCCATGCCACCAACGCGATGATCACGGCTACGGCCACCCCGCAGCCCCCGAATATCTGCAGGAGCCTCTTCATGAGAAGCCATCCTACATTCCCTTACCTTCGCGCCATAGCCTCTCTTGCGTGTCAACGTCGACGATCTCCGTGGTGCCATCAAAGAGGTATGGGGCGCGGGCGCGCATTTTGGTGAGGAAGCTCTGGGCGACGTCGTCAAGCGAAAAGGTGGAGATTTCCGCATGGAAGAGTACTTGGAGGAAGATATCGCCCAATTCTTTGAGCATCTCGCTTTCCGGTTCGCGGTTGCGCACGGCCGCGGCGAATTCGGCAGACTCCTCCTCAAGATAGGGCAAGAGCGAGGTATGGGTTTGCTCGCGCTCCCACTCCCCAATGCGCCGCGCCGTGGCCATGGTCTGGCGCGCCTGCATGATGGGGTCCGCAAGGGATTCGGCGCGAATGACGGACTCGCCGCTAGCGAGGCGGGCGCGAGTTTCCGGATCGTGTTCGTCGGTGCTGACCAAGGTTCCGGTGGCGTCCTCGCCTACCAGCAGATCGGAGAAATTCCACCGTACGGACACGGGTACCTCACCCGTGAAGTGGACAGGGCCACGCAGCTTCCCGTGCGCCTGCATGGGGATCATGGTGGGCCAGCGTTCATCGAGCAACAGCACAGTCATGTGCACAAAGTCTAGCCCGAGTTCCCATTATGGGGCTATTCAAGGTATTTTAGGCCAATGACCTCCAGCCAGAATAAATCCCACTCCGTGACGTTGTGGACCCTCGTCGCGCTGATCATCGGTTCCACCGTGGGCGCGGGCATTTTCTCGCTGCCCCAAAACATTGCCTCCGTTGCCGGCCCAGGCGCGATGCTCATTGGCTGGCTGGTAGCGGGCATCGGCATGCTGTCTGTGGCGTTTGTTTTTCAAATTCTGGCCCGCCGCAAGCCGCACCTTGATTCTGGCGTTTATTCCTACGTGCGTGCCGGCCTCGGCGATTTTATTGGTTTTACCTCCGGCTGGGGCTACTGGCTGGGCTCCGTGATGGCGCAGGTGGGTTATGCCACCCTCTTTTTCAATACTTTGGGCCATTACCTTCCGCTTTTCGACGCCGACCATTACTGGTCCTCCGCCATCGCCGTCTCCCTCCTATCCTGGGGCATTTTCGCGGTGCTCGCTCGCGGTATTAAGCAGGCCGCGTTCATGAACCTCATCACCACGATTGCCAAGATCGTGCCCATCTTGGCCTTTATCGTCTTAGTCGCGTTCATCGGCTTCAGCTGGGACAAATTCACCTTGGATTTCTGGGGACGCGCTTCGGAGGCCAGCGTTTTCGAGCAGGTCCAGGGAATCATGCTCTTTACCGTGTGGGTCTTCATCGGCGTGGAGGGCGCCTCCGTTTATTCCAAGCAGGCTTCTAAGCGCACCGATGTTGGTCGCGCCACCGTCATTGGCTTCTTCTCCGTGCTGGCGCTCTTGGTCTCCGTTTCCACGTTGAGCTTTGGCGTGATGACCAAGGAAGAACTGGCCGCACTGCCAGATAATTCCATGGCCTCGGTGCTCACAGAGGTCATTGGACCCTGGGGCGGCGCGCTGATTTCCATCGGCCTGTGCCTCTCGGTCCTCGGCGCCTACGTTTCCTGGCAAATGCTGTGCGCTGAGCCCATCGTCATGATGGCCATCGACGGCCTCATTCCTCGCCGCATTGGCACCATCAATGTGGCCGGCGCCCCGTGGGTAGCACAGCTGATTTCCACGATGGCCATCCAGCTGTTCATCATCGTCTTCTACGTCAACGAGGCTTCTTATGCCGCGATGGTGCAGCTCGCCACCATCATGTACCTCCTGCCCTATATCTTCTCTTCGCTGTATCTGCTGCTGCTAGCGATACGGGGCAAGGGCGTGACCCACCCGCACGCCGGAACGCGGTTCGATCTCTCTGGGCCGGATATTCCCAAACGCGAAAACCGGCGCCACTTTGGCATCGCACTGGTGGCCTTCGTGTACTCGCTGTGGCTCATTTATGCCGCCGACCCGGTTTATATTCTCTTCGGTGCTCTCGCCGTCGTGCCGGGAATTATCCCGTACGTGCTCACCCGGCTATCGCGCCGCGAGAAGCTTTTTAATGGATTTGAGTGGTCAATCGTCATCGTGGTGCTGGTGGCCGCCACCATCGCCGCGGTCGGCCTCACCCAAGGATCGCTGGAGCTCTAATCACCTGCCCCGCCAGCCGGGCCAGGTCGGTACCCTCACCCCGCCATCGCAAGTGGTCTTGAACACAGACAGTTTAGTACAGTTATAACACCCCACTAATTCTTGTGACTATCACTTTTGGAGCACTTGTGACTCAAACCAATGTTAGCGTCATGCCATCTTCCACTCCCGCTGGTTCGGACCCCGCGGCAGGCAAGGCTTGGGCAGAGCGGATTAAAGAGTTGGCGGAGCAGCGCAATGCGGTGATCCTGGCACATAATTACCAGATCCCGGAGATCCAGGACGTTGCCCACCACACCGGCGATTCCTTGGCGCTGTCCCGCAAGGCGGCGGAAACCGATGCAGATATCATCGTCTTTTGCGGTGTGCACTTCATGGCGGAATCCGCCAAGATTCTTTCGCCGAATAAGAAGGTCCTCATCCCCGATGAGCGCGCTGGGTGTTCCCTGGCGGATTCCATTACCGCCGATGAGCTGCGCGCCTGGAAGGCTGAGCACCCCGACGCCCTTGTGGTCAGCTACGTGAATACCACCGCAGAGGTCAAGGCGCTGACCGATGTCTGCTGTACATCCTCTAATGCCGTCGACGTGGTCAACTCGCTGCCGACGGATAAAGAGATCCTCTTTTGCCCAGACCAGTTCTTGGGCGCCTACGTGAAGCGCGAGACCGGCCGGGAAAATATATACATCTGGGCCGGTGAGTGCCACGTGCACGCGGGCATCAGTTCCCAGCAGCTGACCCAACAGACCCAAGATAACCCAGACGCGGACCTGTATATCCACCCGGAATGCGGGTGCTCCAATTCCGCGTTGTACCTGGCCAACGAGGGCTTGGTGCCACAAGAGCGCGTGCACATGCTCTCAACCGGGCAAATGATCACCCAGTCCCAGAAGCAGCCCCAAAACAAGGTACTCGTCGCCACCGAGACCGGCATGTTGCACCAGCTGCGCCAGGCCGCGCCGGACGTCGATTTCCAGGCCGTCAACGAACACGCCGAGTGCAAGTACATGAAGATGATTACCCCACAGGCCCTGGAGCACTGCCTGATGGAAGAGACCGATGAGGTTACGGTTCCAGAAGACATCTCGAATGCGGCGCGCAAGTCCCTCGAGGCCATGATTTCCATCGGCAACCCCGGCGGGGGCGAGTAAATGGAATCCGTGCGCCTGCCTGATTGCTCCGCTCTTATCGCCACGGCCTTGGATGAGGATTTCGCTTATGGGCCGGATTACACCTCGCTTGCCACGGTGCCGGGTGAGGCCCGCTGCACGGCGGAGTTCACCGCGCGCGAGGCCGGCACCATCGCAGGCTTGGGCCTTATCGAAGAGGTCCTTGGGGCCACCGCCCAGCACTTAGCCCAGTGGGGCGTGGATACTGCGGGCTCCGCGCTTGCCGATGCCCCAGCCCCTAGCATCACCCTCCACTCCACCGACGGCGATCGCGTTTCCCCAGGCCAGGTCATCGCCACGGTGCAGGCGCCTACCCTCCTCGTGCTGGCCGCTGAGCGCACCATGCTCAATATGGTCTCGCACGTAAGCGGCATCGCTACGCAGACCCGGCGTTGGGTCGATGCCATCGCAGCAGCAGCGGCGGACGCAGGGACCCCGGATAGCGTTAAGCAAGCCCAAGTGCGCGATACCCGCAAGACCCTACCTGGCCTGCGCGCGCTGCAGAAATACGCCGTGCGCGCCGGTGGCGGGGCAAACCACCGCATGGGCTTGGGCGACGCCGCCATGATTAAGGACAATCATGTGCTCGCCGTAGGTGGCAGCGTGGCAACGGCCCTGCGCCGCGTGCGCGAGCATGCCCCTGACATTGCCTGCGAGGTCGAGGTCGATACCTTAGATCAGCTCGACGAGGTGCTCCCGCTGCACCCGGATATGGTGCTGTTGGATAACTTCGCGCTTGCCGATGTCCACACCGCCGTCCACTGCTGCCAAGCCCTAAGCCCAACCACGGCGCTGGAGGTCTCCGGCGGATTGCAGCTGGAGAACGCCGGTGAGTACGGCACCTCGGGCGTGGACTATATCGCCGTCGGCGCCCTCACCCACTCGGTGCGCGTGCTGGATATCGGCTTGGACTTCTCCTAATCGCCGATCGGCTACTCACCAACGGGGAGTTATCCCATCAGCTACTCGCCCACACTGATGACCGACCCGGCGCCGGCTTCCTCACCGGACACGTTGATGGGTTGGACATCAAAAAGCGCGCTCAAAAAGTCCGCGGCCCACTGGATGAGCTCCTCGTCGCGCAGCTTAGGCGAGGTGACATTGCGCCCCGCCTTGGGGAACGGCACGTTGATAGCCTTCGCGGCCGCGCGGAAGCTAGAGCCCGGATATAGGCGCTTGAGGCGCACCTGCTTGGAATCCGGCAGCTCCACTGGGTGGAACTTGATGCGGGTGCCCTGCACAGTGATATCGGAAATGCCGGCGCGGCGGGCCTGGTGGCGCAGGCGAGCAACGGAGAGCAGGCGCAGCACCTCTTGCGGCAATGGGCCGAAACGATCTTCCATTTCCTCGATGACGGCCTTGAGATCATCATTGTTTTGCGAGGCCGCAAGCTTGCGGTAGACCTCCAGGCGCAGGCGCTCGGAATCGATATAGGCCTCCGGGATATGCGCATCCACGGGGAGATCGATGCGGATTTCCTTCGGGCCTTCATCGGTAACGGTGGGAGCCTCGCCGCGGGCGAGGGATTTGAAAGTTTCTACTGCCTCGCCAACGAGGCGCACGTAGAGATCGAAGCCCACACCGGCAATGTGGCCGGACTGTTGGGCGCCAAGGACGTTGCCGGCACCGCGCATCTCCAAGTCCTTCATGGCTACGGCCATGCCCGCACCAAGGTCATTATTTTGGGCGATGGTGGCTAGGCGGTCGTAGGAGGTTTCCGTGAGCGTAGCGCCCTTGGGGTACAAAAAGTAGGCATAGCCGCGCTCGCGGGAACGACCTACTCGCCCGCGCAGCTGGTGCAGCTGCGATAGGCCCATGTGGTGGGCGTTTTCCACAATGAGGGTATTCGCATTAGCGATATCCAGGCCGGTTTCCACGATGGTGGTACATACCAAAACGTCATACTCGCGGTCCCAGAAGCCCTGGACGGTCTGTTCCAGCACGTCCTCGTTCATCTGGCCGTGCGCGACGACGACGCGGGCTTCCGGTACCAGGTCACGCAGCTCGCGGGCCTTCTTTTCGATATCAGAGACTTTGTTGTGGATGAAAAAGGTTTGACCATCGCGCAGCAGCTCGCGGCGGATGGCCGCGGCTACCTGCTTGTCCTCGTAAGCGCCGACGTAGGTCAGCACTGGGTGGCGGTCTTCCGGTGGGGTCAGAATGGTGGACATCTCGCGGATGCCAGCCATAGACATCTCTAAGGTGCGCGGGATAGGTGTTGCGGACATGGTGAGCACATCCACGCTGGCTTTAAGGGCCTTAATGTGTTCCTTGTGCTCCACGCCGAAGCGCTGCTCCTCGTCCACGACGATGAGGCCGAGGTTCTTCCAATGCACGCCGGTCTGGAGGAGGCGGTGGGTGCCGACTACGATATCGACGCTGCCATCGGCCAGCCCCTTAAAGATGTCCTTGGCTTCCTTCTTCGAGGTAAAGCGCGAAAGCACCTCAATCTTGACCGGGAAGCCGGTCATGCGCTCGCTGAAGGTATCAAAGTGCTGCTGCGCCAGCAGCGTGGTGGGCACGAGGACGGCCACCTGCATGCCGTCTTGCACGGCCTTGAAGGCAGCGCGGATGGCCACCTCGGTCTTGCCGTAGCCCACATCGCCGACGATGACGCGGTCCATCGGCACCGTGGACTCCATATCGTGCTTGACGGCGTCGATAGCCAACATCTGGTCTTCGGTTTCGACGAAAGGGAAATTATCCTCCATCTCCGCCTGCCACGGATTATCCGGGGAGAATTGGTGCCCCGGCGCGGCCTGGCGCTTGGCGTAGAGCTCGACCAGCTCGCCGGCGATTTCGCGCACGGCGGCGCGCGCCTTCTTCTTGGTATTCTTCCAGTCGGAACCGCCCATCTTGGACAGGTGCGGCGATTCGCCACCGGTGTACTTGCTGAGCAGATCCAGCGAGTCCATGGGAACCCAGAGCTGATCGGCGGGCTGACCACGCTTGGAGGGCGCGTACTCGAGCACGATGTATTCGCGGCGGCTGGTTTCATCGCCAGACTGGATGGTGCGCTCGGCCATCTTGAGGAACTTGCCGATGCCGTGGGTCTCGTGCACCACAAAATCGCCCTGCTTGAGGGCGAGCGGGTCAACCTTGTTGCGGCGCTTGGCGGGCCGGCGCTTCGCTTCGGCGATATCGCCTACGCGGTTACCGGTCAGATCCGTCTCGGTTACGACGACCAGTGGGAGGGCCTCGGCGTCCTTGGGCTTTTTCACCTTTGGAAATACCAGGCCGGCGTGACTTAGTGCTTGGTAGAGGGTGACTTCGCCGGCGGTCGGTTCCCAGCCAGGGGTAGCCACCTTGGTGCGGATGCCCTTTTCTGCAAAGCGATCCACCATGCGTTTGATGGCACCTTGTGCCGGCGCGATGAAGGCTGCCCGGCCGCCGGCGTTGGTGTGCGCGAGAAGCTGGGCCATCATGGCGTCGATTTCTTCGATATTGCCGCGCGGGGTGGGCCCTGGTTCGAATTCGAGTGGGAGGGTCTCCTCTTCCGGTGCGGCGAGCATTCCCGGTGGGGAGAAAGTCCACAAAGGCAGGCCGGACTCGCTAATGGAGACCTCGAGCGACTCATAGGAACGGTAGCTGGATGCCTCGGTATCGAGTCCTTCGGTAGCCAGCGGGCCATCGGCACCCATGGCTGCGGCCTCCCAGCCGGCAGCGAGGAATTCCGCATCGGTCTTTTCTAGATCTGCCACGCGGCGGCGAATCTTTTCCGGACCGACCATCACCACGTGGGTGGTGGGGCGCAGAATTTCGGGGAGGGTGATCATGGGGGCGTCGGAAAGCGCGGGCAGGAGCGCCTCCATACCTTCGGCCGGGATGTGCTCGCTTACTTTGGTCAATAGCTCCACCAAGGCGGGATTGCCGGGATGCTTGACGGCGAGATCGGCCGCACGCTTGGCAATGGCGTCCGTAATAGGCAGCTCCCGGGCAGGGAAAATGTCTACGCGGCCCACCTCGATTTCCGGAATGGTGCGCTGGTCAGCCACGGAGAATTGGCGGATATCGGTAATCTCATCGCCCCAAAACTCCACGCGGACCGGATAATCCAGCGTCGTAGGGAAAATATCGATGATGCCGCCGCGCGTAGCGTACTCGCCACGCTTAGCCACCATGTCTACGTGCTTATAGGCGCGGAACTCGAGCTCGCGGACTACCGCATCAAAGTCATATTCATGATCTTCTTCGAGGTGGACAGGAGCGCGGCCCTCCACCTCTTGCAGGATGGGCTGAGACAGACCGCGGGCAGCCGTGACGATGACCTGCAGGCTATCGAGATTGTGCAGAACTTCAGCGCGGCGGCCGATGATGTCTACGCCGGGGCTCAGGCGCTCGTGCGGCAGAGTCTCCCATGCGGGGAACATGGCCACCTTCTCCCCCAGCATCGCCGTAAGCTCCGCCGTGAGATCCTCGGCCTCGCGACTCGTAGCGGTTACCACGAGCACTGGGGCATGATGGGCCAAGGTGCCCAAGGCCCACGGCCAGGACTGATCCAAGCCTGTGATGTGGAGGTCTTCGCCCACATGAGAAATCATGCCCTTGAGTTTGGGATCTGAGGCCGCCACTTTGAGCAGGCCGGCCAGCATTGGGGTAGCCATCTATTTGCCTCCTAGCTTGGGCTTTACTTCCATACCGGACAAACCATTCCAGCATAGATTGACAATGTGCGTGGCGACGACTTCCTTGTCCGGGTTGCGCTCATCCAGCCACCATTGCGCGGTGGTCGATACCATCCCCACCAACGCTTGGCCGTAAATATCTGCCAAATCTGGGTCGATGCCACGGTGCTCGAATGCTTCTCGCAGGATATAGGAAACCTGGCCCACCGCGGAATTCAACAGCGTGGAAAAGCTGCGTTCGTCGCCGGGCTTGGCATCGCGCACCAGGATGAGAAAGCCATCAGTTTCTTCCTCGACATAGGTCAAAATGGCCATGACGGCCTGCTCGATGCGCTCGCGCCAGCTTCCGGTCTCCAAGGAATCAGTAATAACCTTTTCCAGTGCTAGCATCTCGCGGTCCACGACCACCGCGTAGAGGCCTTCCTTGCCCCCGAAGTGCTCATAAACAACGGGTTTGGATACCCCGGCGCGTGCCGCGATCTCTTCGACGCTGGTTCCTTCAAAGCCTAGTTCCGCGAATGCGGCGCGTCCGATGGAAATGAGTTGTTCGCGGCGTTCCCGGCCGGTCATCCTTTGTCGAGCCATGCCCTCTACCCTATCCTTTGCCCCGCAATTTGTGATTTACCCGGGGGTGTCAGGTAGGCTATGCCTACAGCTTTTGCTGTGTTTCCCCATGGTGTAATCGGCAACACTACGGTTTTTGGTACCGTCATTCTAGGTTCGAGTCCTGGTGGGGAAGCTTTTCCGTGCCCCCTCTACCAGCAAACGGGGCTTAACGGACATTTCGTGTGGATTTGCGGCGTGCCGCGTTAAGGGACACTTCGTGTGGATTTAGGAGCGTCCGGCCCAGCCTTTTCTTATACCTAATCTGGTGTTCCATTCGTTGTCGATGTGGGTGTCGTATGTGGCTGGTCGCCCGTCTGGGTGGCCGCGTCTTTCAAGTTCTTCTTTTGCCCAGGCGGCCCGTGCGGCTTTTCTCCTTGGTGCCCGAAGTCTTGTTGCTTGGCCAACTCCAGCGGCGCTACCAGGTCTTCGGTGTGGGTGAAAAGCCACCAGTCCATGGTGATGCGCTGATGTTCTTCGAACATGCCACGATGGTTTCCGGCTAAGTCTTTGAGTTGTTTGTTGATGCCACCTTCCAGCAGGTTTGTGGTGGCTTTTTAGTCCTGCGAGACACCTTCAGGCGGGTCAAGGATGATAAATAATTGTCCTGTGTGGGTGAGTTTTTCTAGTCGCTTTAATGCTCTGCGGACGTTGCGGTGGGTGTACCACCATTTCTGGTTGGGCTAACCCATTTCGGTACTTGGCCTGCCGGTATAGCACTGCGGTAGGTTCGCTCTTTAAGCCAATCACCAAACGTGATGCGGGTGTGGTGGACTGCAGCAGTAAACAGTGCAGCTTCCTCGGGACTGTGTACCTGGACGACGCCTGAAGGCGGTGGACTAAACCCATGCCTTTTAAACCCCGAGAACTCGGAGAATTCCCCTCACTTGGTTGGGAATGTTTAGCATGGATTGAAGAAAATCTAGTTCAACCGGACTGCGCCGAGTACCACCCCTAGTGCTCGCACCTGAACAAGCTCGCTTTGTTCTTCGCTACTACAAGCTCGATCCTGAAACTGGACAGCGTGTTTATACACGTGGCATTCTCTCGCGCCCCAAAGGCTGGGGTAGATCACCTATCATGGGCGCTATTGGCGCGCTCGAAGCCCTAGGCCCAGTGTGCTTCGGCGGGTGGGATACATCCGGGCAGCCCGTAGGAAGTCCATGGTCTGAATTCACCACACCAAAAGTACAGTTTGCCGCGGTCAACGAGGACCAATCCAAGAATGCCTATGGACCATTGCTTGAAATGCTACGGGATGGTCCAGCTATGCGAAATTATGACATTGACTCTATGGAAACGTTTGTCGCCCTTCCTAAAGGCCGCATAGAGCTCATCATCGCAGGTGCGCTGTCAAAGGTGGGCGGCCGGCCTGTATGGTTTTCCGCCGACCAGACCGAAGCGTGGACTCAGAGCAACGGTGGAGTGAAGCTAGCTGCTGTGTTACGCCGCAACACAGGCAAGCTGGCCATTCTATCGAGACCCCTAACGCCTATAGGCCCGGTAGCGGCTCAGTTGCTGAGGAAACGTTTAAAGCACTCGAGCTGCAGCAGCAAGGGCGGCTTAAACGAGAAACGATTCTGGTAGACTACCGAGAAGCTCCAGAGGATACGGACTTAGCCGACCATGATTCCCTTTACCGCGGGCTGGTTCATGCTTATGGCGATTGCACTAGAGACAATGGCGGCTGGGTGGATATCGAACACATCATTACCGAGATTTGGCCCCCCTCAACGGACCCTGCAGATGCGCGCCAATTTTATTTGAACCAGATTGTCTCATCATCAGATGCCTACCTTTCTCACCTGGAGATGGATGCCATTGAGGATAGGGATAAGGCTGTACAGCCAGGCGACAAGATTGTGTTGGGCTTTGACGGCTCAAGAGGCCGTGTACGAGGTAATGCGGATGCAACTGTGCTAATTGGCACGCGAGTAACAGACGGGCACCTGTTCGTAGTTGCAGTATGACAGTCGAAGAACCCACGAGACCCGGACTGTGAACCAGATACACGACAGGTTGATGCAGTAGTGCGCAACTGTTTTTCTCGCTACAGTGTCGTGGGCATGTACTGCGACCCAGCCGGCTGGGCAGAACATGTCTCCGCGTGGGAAGCAGAATTCGCCCCGAAGCTAAAAGTTAAGGCCACCTCGTCGCATCCGCTGATGGCGTCGCCGAGGGGCAAAAGCGCCGCGGTGTGCCAATCACTAAGCGAGTTTAGGCAAGCGTTAGTCAACCGCGACATTACCTACGACGGTGGACCGTATCTGCGCGCACACTTGTTGAACGCGATGCACAGGGGAAACACGAACCGGGTATTTGCTGCATAAGGCATCACCAGAATCCGCTGATAGAATGGACCCGAGCTTTCTCTTCGTCGAGCAAGAACACTACCACCATCCACCCCAGTCAATGGCCCCGCTAACACCATGGACAATCTAAAGCCATCACAAACCCTGTACATTTCAGCACAAAACCTGACTTTTCCTTTAATGCAGACTAATATACCGTTTTGTCCGTAAAGAAATCCCTTAAGAATTCACCCAAGGAGACGCCATGCTACGTAAGGCAACCATCGGCCTAACCACCCTCGCAATCACCACTACCACCGCCATCGCACCAGCAATGGCAGACAACACCATCACCTCCGAAACCGTCCCAGCAGACGCCATCGCCACCACCGAGACCGCCCCAGAGCCGGAGACCGCCCCAGAGC